>CAZZZJ010000371.1:0-4097 GCA_964658355.1 Beijerinckiaceae bacterium | reverse complement strand
CCAGCACGCCCTGCGGCAGGCGCCCGGCGAGGCTCGCCAGCCGCTCGGTGACGAGCTGCCGAACCCGGTAGATGCTGCTGCCCGCATCGAAGGTCGCGGTGATGACCGACAGGCCCTGGATCGAGCTCGAGCGGAGCGTGGCGAGGCCCGGCAGGCCGTTGACCGCGACCTCGACGGCCTGCGTGGCCAGGATTTCGACCTGCTCCGGGTTCAGCCCCGGAGCCTCGGTCTGGATCACCACCGAGGGCGGCGCGAATTCGGGGAAGACGTCGTACTTCGCCCGGCCGAGGCTCGCGGTGCCGTAGGCGAGCAGCGCCAGCGCCAGGGCCACGACGATGCCGGGAAAGCGGATCGCGAAGGCGACCAGGGCAGCCTGCGGACCGGCGGCATTCGAATCGGCGGCCCCCCGATTGCTGGACGTTCCATTGCAGGACATCGGCTCAGTCGTCGTCCGCGGCGCCGGAGGCCTGAGCTTGCGCCTTCATCTCCTCGGAGAGCAGGGCTTGCGCGCCACGCAGCACGATCTCGGTCTCGCCCGTCAGGTCGGCGACCACGAAGCCGTCGCCCGAGAGGGCGGAATCGACGCCCAGGGCGTGGCGGGCGAAGCCGGTCTCGCCGACCGCACGGTAGAACCAAGCCCCACCCTGCCAGTGCACCACCGCCTCCTCGGGCACCAGCACGCCGGCCGCGGCGCGCGGCGACGCGATGAAGGCCAGCGTGCTCATGCCGGGCAGGAGGCCGCTGTCGCCGGAGACCGTGTAGAACGAACTCAGGCCCTGGATGCGCTGGTCGGTGCGGGTCGCGGCCGAGACGAAGCGCAGTGGCACGCGCTCGCTCTGCGGCGGCACCTCGGCGAAGGCCGCACCGGGCCGGCCCCGCAGCGACTCGCCGGGCGGCAGCGTCACCTGCACCAGGAAGTCGGCGCGCTCGATCAGCCGGGTCACGAGGACCGAGCGCTCGACGATGCCGCGGCCGATCACCGGACCCCATTCCTGCTGCGCGGTGGCGCTCAGGGTCCGCACCTGAGACTGCGCGGCGGCGAGCGCCGCCTGGTCGGTCTGGAACGTGCCCTCGGTGGTTTCGATCTGCACCTGCGTCGCGTAGGGCCCGAGGTTTCTGGCGCGCTGGAAGGCGGCGCGCGAGACCTCGACCCGCGCCTGCGCGGTCTGCAGCTGCGCCGTCGCGGTGGCGTAGGCATTGGTGAGCTCGGTCACCCGCGCCAGGTCGAGGACGCTGCCATAGGCCTGAACCTCGACCACATGCGATTCGGGCAGGCGCCGCGCGGTCTCGAGCCCGATCCGCGCACGCTCCTCCGGCGTCAGCACGACCACGACGCGCCCCCCCTCCATCGCGGTACGCGCCGCGGCGAACGGCGTGGGCCTGGCGGCGACCGGCGTGCGGTTGGTCGCAGCGCGCTCCGGCAGGAGACTGGTCAGCTGCGATGCGAGACGTTGCACGTCGTCCCGCGCGAAGACGGTGCCGAGCCCGATCGCGGCGAGCGCGATCGCCCAGGTCCAGACCAGCCCCGAACCGCGCTTCCCTCTCACCGGTCGAACCCTCCCCGACGTGGCACGATCGCGAGATCGTCGGGGAGGGCTTACCACTTTCTCCCGAAATGGAATGCCGAATTATCCCAAACGCGGGATCGTCGGCGGGAGGCGGCCACGTTCACCGACCCATCAGCGCGTCTACATGCGCAGCGACCGAGCGGCCGAGGCCGTCGAGGCTGTAGCCACCCTCCAGCATCGAGACGAGGCGGCCCCCGGCATGCCGGTCGGCGACCTCCATCAGCTTGCGCGTGGCCCAGCCGAAATCGGCTTCCGTCAGGCGGAGATTCGCCAGCGGATCGAGATGGTGCGCGTCGAAGCCCGCGGAGAGGATGATCACGTCGGGCTCGAAGGCGTCGACGCGGGCCAGGATTCCGGCCTCGAAGGCCTCACGGAAGATCGCGCCGTCGTCGCCCGGGCGCAGCGGCACGTTGACGATGGTGTTCCTCTCGCCCCGCTCGGACGCCGCGCCGGTGCCCGGGAACAGCGGCATCTGATGGGTCGAGGCGTACATCACGTTGGCATCGTCCCAGAAGATGTCCTGCGAGCCGTTGCCGTGATGCACGTCCCAATCGACCAGCGCGACGCGGGTCGCGCCCTTGGCGCGGGCATGACGCGCGGCGATGGCGGCGTGATTGAACAGGCAGAAGCCCATCGCCCGCGTTCGCTCGGCATGGTGGCCGGGCGGACGCATGGCGACGAAGGCGTTGCTGCATTCGCACCCCATCACCGCGTCCACCGCCAGGATGCCGCCGCCGACGGCGCGCAGGGTCGCCTCGAGGCTGCCCGGCGACATCAGCGTGTCCGAATCGATCGCGATCATCCCGTCCGTCGGCGAGGCCGCGACGATCGCCTCGACGTATTCGGCGGGATGCGCCAGCGTCGCGACGACGGCCTCGGCCTGGGGCGCAAGAGTGCGGACGAGGCTCGAGAACCGCTCGTTCTCCAGCACACGCTCGATCGCGCGGATGCGGTCTGGCCGTTCGGGGTGTCCCTCGGGCACGGCATGGTCGAGGGCGGCCGGGTGACTCACGTACAGGGTCGTCAATATTCATCCCTCCCGGCGTTCCTGGGCTCTGCGTCCCGGCCACACCTGTCGCAAGTCGGCAACAGAGGCCTGCATTGTGCCCGCCGCCGACGCGCGAGGCTACGCCGAAGTGCCTAGCACGGCTATGGTTTGGTCAGCTTCCGTCAACCTTGGTTCGAACGGCGGGAGCCCACTCGAGAGACGCTCGTCATGCGCATCGCCCCGATCATCGCGTGTGCCCTGTTGCTCTCGGGCTGCAACTTCAAGGCGGTGCCCGATCCGACCCTGTCGGCGCGGGACACCGCCTTCATGGCGCTGGTGCCGGACGCCGAGTTCGATCCGCACTTCGCCCGGTACCAGGTCAGCGATCCGACCAAGGAGCGCCCCGGCACCATCGTGATCGAGACGATGGAGCGGCAGCTCTACCTCGTGCTGCCCGACGGCAAGGCGATGCGCTACGGCGTGACCGTCGGCGACGAAGCCTATGGCTGGAAGGGCACCGCCACCGTCGACCGCAAAGCGGAATGGCCGGCCTGGAACCCGCCGGCCGAGATGGTCAAGCGCTGGCCGCACGTCCACCCGATGCAGGGCGGCCCGGGCAACCCGCTCGGCGCGCGCGCGCTCTACCTCTCCGACAAGGGCCGCGACACGCTCTACCGCATCCACGGCACCAACGAGCCGGAGAAGATCGGACAGGCCGCGTCCTCGGGCTGCATCCGCATGCGCAACATCGACGTGGTGGACCTGTTCAACCGCGTGCCGGTGGGCGCGACGGTGATCGTGCGCTGAGAGCGGACGACCCTCGATCAGTCTCCATGCGTCATTCCGGGGCTGCGAAGCAGAGCCCGGCATCCAGAACCGCTGACTCCAGTCAGATTTGACGCCGTCGGCCGCTCTGGATTCCGGGCTCGCCTATGGCGCCCCGGAATGATGGAGGGAGCGGTGAGCGGATGGCGTTTCACGTGCGCTCCCCGAGGCCGGGCAACCGTCCTCCGATCTCCACCGAAGCCGACGTTTCGCCCGAAGAAAGCAATCTTTCCGAAACGCTCATTCGTGAGCGGGCTTTAACCTGAACGCCGGTTCAGATTTGGTCGTTAACCTCTCAAGACGATCTCGCCTCCTACAGTCCAATACATACGAGGACAGGCGGCGGCCGAACAAAGGTCGCGGAGGAATTCGGTCATGATCAATGTTTCTCTTCAAGACTTCTGCAACCATGCCGTCGCCGAGGGCCGCATCACGCCGGCCGGCGTGCAGGCGCTGCTGCGCGACGTGCTGCCGGACGGGATCGGGCATCGCGACGAAGCCGACATGCTGATCGCCCTCGAGCGGGCGGTGCCCGATGCCGATCCGGCCTTCGGCGATGCGCTGGTCGCCCTGGTGGTCGACTTCACGGTCTGGGGCGAGCGTCCCTCGGGCTACGTCGACCGCTCGGTCGCCGCGTGGCTCGCCGCCTCGCTGGCCGGCGCCACCGGCCCGACCCCGGTCGGCGCGCGGATCGCGGTGGAGATCGTCCGGGAGGC
>CAZZZJ010000370.1:0-4108 GCA_964658355.1 Beijerinckiaceae bacterium | reverse complement strand
CGCATCGGAAAGTCGGTCTGCGGCAGGTAGAGCGTCTTGGAATAGTCGCGGCCGGCCGGGGCTTCGGCTTGGGTCTCGTCGGTCATGGAGTCGGGCGTCCTGGAAACGGGCGGCGCGCACGCGGGCTTTGCGAAGGCCGACGCATGTCACGGCGAAAGGGGCGATGGAAGCAACGGCTCCCGTGGCGATCCCGGCCTCCGCGCAGCCGCGCGGGCGCGGCGCTCACGCGGCTGCCGGGCCCGTAATTCGAGGGACGTGAGTGGCGACGGCGCTGCGCATGACCGGCGTTCTAGCAGCGGGCGTGATCGGAGGCCAGCGATTGAGAGCAGCCTACGCAGGGATGCGGATTTACCACATCCGCCCTTCGCATCGCGGGATGCTGCCACCAAATCGCCCCCGCCTCGTTGCCTGACCACGCGATCCGCTGTGTCGGCCGGCCCGATGCAGACCCGAGACGCGATGGAAACAAGAAAGGCGCACGCCATGAAACATTTCCTGATCGCCGCGACGCTCACGCTCTCCGTCTTCGCCGTCACTGCGCCGGTGCAAGCGCAGGGTCTGGTCGGCGGCGTGCGGCGCGGAGCGGCCGAGGGTGATCGCGTCGGCGGGCCCGTGGGCGGCATCGTCGGCGGTGCGGTCGGCGGTGCTGTCGGAACGGTCAACGGCGCACTCGGGATCGACCCCGGCCGTCGCGCCTACCGCACCGATTTGCGATCGCGCCGCGCCGTCCGGCATCATCGCCGCCACCGCCGCTGAGGCCTGCTCGATGGGAGTGGCCAAGCCGCGGTCCCGGGCCGGGGCCGCACCGATACACGGGAAAATTGCGACCTTTCGCGGTTTCGTTCGTTGACCGTGCGCAAACCCAGGGCCTGCACGAGGCGCGGCCGGGACATTTCCTCCTACCCGATCAAGGATATCGCACCATGAAGACATTGCTCATCGCCACGACTCTCGTCCTCTCGCCGCTCGCGCTGTCGGCGACCGCCCAGGCCCAGGGCACCGTCCGCGGCGCCGAGCGCGGTGTCGAAGACGGAAACCGCGCGGCCGGCCCGGTCGGCGGCGTGGTCGGTGGTGCCTTGGGCGCCGCGACGGGGACCGTCGGCGGCGTTCTCGGCGTCGATCCCGATCCCGCGCGCCGCGACCGTGAGGAAATCCGCGAGGAGCGCATGGATCGCCGCGATCGCATCAGCCGCTAAGGCTCGGCACCATCGGGAGGCGTCGAAACGGCGCCTCCGGCTTTCAGGCCGGGCCCTTCGCGGGGGCCGGCCTTTTTCGTCTGGCCCATGTGTCGTAGGCGAGGAGGTAGAGCCCGGAGCCGACGATGATGGCGGCGCCCAGCATCGTCCAGCGGCTCGGCACGTCGCCGAACACGAAGAAGCCGAGCAGCAGCACCCACAGCAGCTGCGTGTAGAGGAACGGTGCCAGCACGTTGGCCGGTGCGCGCGCATGCGCCAAAATCAGCAGCCAGTGACCGATCGTGCCGAACAGGCCGATGCCGAACAGCAGGACCAGGATCCACCCGGCCGACGGCGCGGTCCAGATCCAAGGCAACAGTGGCGCCGTCAGCGCGAGCCCGGCGAGACCCGAGTAGAACATCGTCGTCGCTGTGGAATCGTAGGCCGCGAGCTTCCGGGTCGCGATGATGTACAGCGCGTAACAGAGCATGTTGCCGAGGCTGAACAACACGGCGGGATGAACGTCTCCCATGCCCGGCCGCACGATCACCAGGACACCGATGAAGCCGACGCCGATCGCGAACAGGCGGTTTCGCGACGACCATTCGCCGAGAAGGGGACCGGCGAGCAGGGCGACCGTGAGCGGCGCCGCGAATTGGATCGACAGGGCGTCCGCGAGTTGCAGATGTCGGAGCGCGAGATAGTTCAGCGCGGTCGTCCCGAACAGCAGAAGCGATCGCACCACCTGGAGCCAGAGGCGCCGGCTGTGGATCACGGCGGGCGTCCTCACGGGGTTGAGGAACACCGAGATCATCGCCACGCTCACGAGGTAGCGCATGAAGGTGGTCAGCAGCGGATCGACGCCCGCGCGCGACAGGGCTTTGGACGAGGCATCGCCGCAGGCGAAGAACGCCAGGGCCCCGCACATCAGCGCGATCGCGATGAGGCGTCCGCGATCCGGATGCACTTCCGCGTGACCGTCGGACGTCGCCGTCCGTGTTTCGTTCGGCGCAAGAATCGTCCTGGACTTTCAGGCTGTCGGGAGGACCATCGGGATCGACAGGTCCTAACCGAGCGCTCCGTCGTCCGGCACCCGGCCGCCCGCACGGGCGGCGTGTCGCCGGCGCGTGGCCGCCCCGGGGATCCGATCCGGATCCTGAAGGTCAGGCGCGATCCGAATCCCGAGGGAATTGCAGGATCGTCGCGGTCGGGGTTCGCGTCTCGGCGGCCGGTTCGCCGGAGCGATCGGCCTTCGGCTTGCGGTCGAGCCACGCGCGGACCCAGGCCGGATTGCCCCGGTTCCAGCTGCGACGCGCGACCCAGGCGGGAATCGATGCCCTGCGTTCCATCCGACGTTCTCTCACTCACCGGGTGGCCTTGCGCCCGTACGGCGCCGGCTTTGGGTGATTCTCCTAGAGCGAGAGCGGGGGCCGCCGTGATGGCTGTGCGTCCCGAATTACTGTCTCAGCGTCCACAAATGACGAAACACGATGCGGACCGGCAGAACGAAAGCGGCCCGCATCCGGGTGGATGCGGGCCGCGCGCGACGTGGCGCCACCGGACGAAGATCGCCGCACGGCTGCGCGGCTGGACCTCGATCCCAGGAGCTTATCGAGGCTGGGATCAGTTCTCTTCGTCGCCCGGCTCGAAGCTCTGCGGAACGGTCGATTCCGCGCTCGCGACCGGGGTCGGCGCGCCGATGGTCGAGGGTACGTTCACGCCGTCGCGCTTGTAGATGTCGTCGCGGAACTGCACGAGGCCGTCCGGCGTCGCCCAGGCGGTGATGTAGGTCCAGTAGACCGGCACCGGCGAGGACAGAGTGGCATCGACGCGCTTGCCGCTCTCGATCGCCTGCTCGACCTGCTCGCGGCCCCAGCCGGGCGTGTCCTTCAACAGCCACGTGATGTACTCGCGCACGTTCTGCACGCGCACGCAGCCCGAGGAGATGAAGCGGAAGTCGTCGCCGAACACGCCCTTGGTGTTCGTGTCGTGCATGAACACGCCGTAGGGGTTCGGGATGTTGATGCGCACGATGCCCATCGAGTTGAAGTCGGCGCCCGAATCCTGCCGATAACGGTAGCGCGTGCCCTCGTCCGAGTTCCAGTTGACCTGCGACGGCTGGATCTCGGCCTCGCCGGAGAAGATGCGGATCTTGTTGTCGGTGAGGTAGTTCGGATCCTTCTGCATCTTGGGGATCAGGTCCTTCTTCACGATGGAAGCCGGGACCGTCCAGAAGGGGTTGAAGTTGATCTGCGTCGCCTTGGTGTTCATGATCGGCGACTGGCGGTCGATCTTGCCGACGCCGGCGGCGTGCAGCGTCACGACTTGGCCGTTCTCGACGGTCTGAACCAACGCCGCCGGGATGTTGGTGATGACGAAGCGCTGGCCGAGGTTGCCCGAGTAGGAGCGCAGGCGCACCGCGTTGATCTCGAGCTGGCGCAGGCGGATGTCGGCCGGCACGTTCATCGCCTGCTGCGTTGCCATGCTCATCGTGCCGGTCTGGCTCAGGCCGTGGCGGGCCTGGAAGCGCTTCACGCCGGCGGCGACGTAGGAGTCGAACACGCCGGAATTACCCGCCACCGGGTCGATGTCGCCGGTGACGACCAGACGCTGGCGCACCGCGGCGACGGCCGGGCCGCGGGCACCGATGCGGAGGCGGTCGGCGCCGGAGACCGGCTTCCAGCCGCCGCGGGAGACGATCTCCTTGTAGCGCTCCACCATCTGCTCGGTGGCGGCCACCGTCTGCGGCGACAGGATCGGCGTCGAGGAGCGCTGGACCTGCATTGCGGCCGGCGAGGCGTAGTCCTGAGCCCACTCCGCCTGGGCGTAGCCGGCTCCTGCCTGTTCGCGCGCCGAGGCCGGGACGGCCAGGGCGACGGTGCCGAGGAGCGCGAGGCCCAGGGTGGCGCGGGTGGTAGCCTGAATGAGCATCG
>CAZZZJ010000369.1:2872-4117 GCA_964658355.1 Beijerinckiaceae bacterium | reverse complement strand
GCGACGGCGCCACGCTGGCCTGGAGCACCGGCGATTCGGCCTACGCCGTCAGCGGCGCCCGCGACGCGAAGGACCTGCGCCACGCCGCGCTGGCGCTGGCCGCCGCGCCCTGACCGTCTCCAAGCGAGATGGATGGCGGCTCGCGCGAGGACGATGCGACCCCGTGGAACCGGCGAGCAAGGTCCGTGATCCAAGGATCACGGACCTTGCTCTCGGGGGCGTCTCAGCCCAGCATCGACGGCGTCCGGTCGGCCGCGAGCATCGCCCGTGCCTCCGCCGCGTCGACATCCATCCGCGCGATCAGCGCTTCGGCGCTGGAAAACCGCTCCTCGCCGCGGATGTAGCCCGCGAGCTCGACCGCGATCTCCTGCCCGTAGAGGTCGCCCGCGAACCCGAACAGGTTCACCTCCAGGAGCGGCGCGCCGTCGTCGAAGGTCGGGCGGCGGCCGTAGCTCGCCACGCCGTCGCGCATCGCGCCGTCGGACAGGCGGACGCGGACCGCGTAGATGCCGTGGGCGAGGTCGCATTCGCCGAGCGCGAGGTTGGCGGTCGGGTAGCCCAGGGTGCGCCCGCGCTTGTCGCCGTGCCGGACGGCGGCGAGCACGAACCAGCGATAGCCGAGGAGCGCGTTGGCGCGCGCCACGTCCCCTCGCGCCAGCGCCCGCCGGATCGCGCTCGACGAGACCGGTTCGGCCTCGGTGCCGAGCGCCACCGGCGCGACCACGCGGCAGGACAGGCCGGCCTCGGCGCAGAGGTCGGCCAGCATCGCCGGCGTGCCCTCGCGCCCGCGCCCGAAATGGAAGTCGTGCCCGACGACGACGCCCGAGAGGCCGAGGTCGTCACGCAGCAGCCGCGCCACGAAGTCGCGCGCGCCCGTGCCGGCCAGTCCCGCGTCGAACCGGCGCACGATCACCCCGTCGAGGCCGAGCCGGCGGAAGACGATCTCGCGGGCGGCGACGCCCGTGAGGCGGAACATCGGCTTGTCGGGAGCGAAATACGCCCGCGGATGCGGCTCGAAGGTCAGGATCGCCGACGGAGCGCCCGTCTCGGCGGCGGATGCGCGCACCGCGACCACCAGTTCGCGATGCCCGCGATGGACGCCGTCGAAATTGCCGATCCCGGCGACGGCGCCGCGCAGGGCTGCCGGCACCGGCTCGTCCTCGCGGCAGATCGTGAAGGGCCGCGGAGCCGTCTCGTCGCCTGACGCCATCGGGAGCTTTTGCGGATCGTCCCATGCGGCGGTCC
>CAZZZJ010000369.1:0-2772 GCA_964658355.1 Beijerinckiaceae bacterium | reverse complement strand
TCCCTGCGGGCCCGGCTCTTCGCCCTCTGGGTGCTGCTGCTCGCGTCGGCCGCCGCCACCGGCTACCTGCTGTTCGAGTTCTACCGCCAGTCGGCCGACGTGCAGGTCGGCCAAGCCGAGGTCGCGGTCGCCCGCGCCTGCCGCGAGATCGCCGACCGCACCGCCTTCGTCACCGGCGCGATGGCCTCGACGCGGGCGGTCGATGCGGGCCTGCGCGCCGACCTCACCGATGCGGTGAACGTGGCGCTGGCCCGGTCCCCGGGCGTGGAGGGCGGGATCTGGACCGCGGGCGAGGGCTCCGTCGCCTACGCCTACCCGACCTACGAGGGCACCGGCCCCAAGACCGACCTGCCGTCGGCCGAGCGCGACAGCATCGCCCAGATCAATGCCGACGCGCTGCGCACAGAACGGCCCGTGGCCCTGCGCCGTCCGAGCCGGACGCAGGCGCTGCTGCTCCAGGCCTGCCCCTTGCGCGGTCCGATCGCGGGCGCGACCGCCTGGACCATGGCGCGGATCCAGACCGATCACGGCCCGGCCTACCGGCAGCTGCTGGCGGGCTTCGCGTTCCTCGCGGCGACCGTGCTCGGCTCGGCCCTGTTCCTCGGCCGCTTCCTCTACGGCTTCTCCGGCCACATCGCCCGGTTGAAGGCGCAACTCGCGGCGCCGCGATCCGAACGCGGCGACCTGCCCGACCTCGCGCCCACCGGCGAGCCGGAGCTCGACCGCCTCGTCGTGGCGCTGAACGCCGCGAGCGCGCGCCTGCGCGAGGCGCAGGGCCGGGCGGTGGCGGCGGAAAAACTCGCCGCGGTCGGGCGCCTGTCGGCGAGCGTCGCGCACGAGATCCGCAACCCCCTCGCGGCCATGCGCCTAAAGGCCGAGAACGCCCTGGCGAGCGGCGACCCGGCCCGCGCCCGCGGCGCCATCGAGACGGTGCTGGAGCAGGTCGCGCGGATCGACGGCCTGCTCTCCGACCTGCTGGGCCTGACGCAGGCGCGCCCGCCCGCCCGTGCGCCGGCCGAAATCGCCGCCCTGCTCGAGGCCAGCGCGCGTCTGCACGAGGACCTCGCGCGCGAGCAGAGCGTGCGTCTCGCCGTCGAAACCGACGGACTGCCGTCCGGCGGCCACGTCTCGATCGATGCCGGCCAAATCGCGCGCGCGCTCGACAATCTCGTGCTCAACGCCCTGCAGCACGTGCAGGAGGGCGGTCTCGTCCGGCTCGGCGCCGCCCGCGTCGAAGATGCGAACGGTGCGCGTCTGCTCCTTACGGTCTCGGATACCGGTCCGGGGGTCCCGGCCGCCATGCGCGCCGAGCCGTTCGAGCCCTTCGCCACCGGGCGCCCCGACGGTACCGGCCTCGGCCTCGCCATCGTGCGCGAGATCGCCCGCGCGCATGACGGCGAGGTGCGGCTGGTCGAAACGGCCGTCGGCGCCACCTTCGAGATCGACCTGCCATGGCTTTGAGTCCGATATGGCCCTGATCCTGATCGTCGACGACGACGCGGCCCTCGCCGAGAGCCTGGCCGAGACCGTCGCCGACCTTGGTCACCGGCCCCTCCTGGCGGCATCCGGCCGCGAGGCCCTCTCGCGGCTGGCGGCAGAGCCGCAGGTGGCTGCGATTCTCCTCGACCTTCGCATGCCGGGCGACCTCGACGGCTTGGCGGTGCTCGCCCGCCTTCGCGCGCAGGAAAGCCCGCCGCCGGTGACCGTGCTCACGGCTTACGCCAACGCCGGCAACACCATCGAGGCGATGCGGCTGGGCGCGCACGACCACCTCACCAAACCCGTCGGTCGCGCCGACCTCGCCGCGGTGCTGGCCGCCATGCTCGCCCGGCCGGCGATCGCCTCGACGGCCGCCGGCGAGCCCGGCCCGGGCGACGGCCTCGTCGGATCGAGCGCCGGGATGCGGCGGGTGCAGAAGACCATCGGGCTGGCCGCCGACAGCGACGCGACGATCCTGATTCAGGGCGAGACCGGTACCGGCAAGGAACTGGTGGCGCGTGCGCTCCACACCTATGCCAAGCGCCGCACGGGCGCCTTCGTGCCCGTCAACTGCGCCGCGATCCCCCGCGATCTCCTCGAGAGCGAGCTGTTCGGCCATGTCCGCGGCGCCTTCAGCGGTGCCGTGGCGGACCGGGCCGGCGCGTTCCGGGAGGCGCAAGGGGGAACTCTGTTCCTCGACGAGATCGGCGACATGCCGCGCGAGATGCAGGCCAAGATCCTGCGGGTGATCCAGGACAAGGTCGTGGCGCCGGTCGGGGGTCGCCCGGTCGCCGTCGCGGTGCGCGTGGTCGCCGCCACCCACCGCGACCTGCCGGGCATGGTGGCCGCCGGAACGTTCCGCGAGGACCTGTACTACCGGCTCAACGTGGTTCCGATCGCGCTGCCGCCCCTGCGCGAGCGCCTGGCCGACATCCTGCCCTTGGCCGAGCATTTCCTGGCCGGCGCCGGGCTCGGGGCCAAGCGGCTGACGGCGGCCGCCGCGGCGCGCCTGCTCGGTCATGCCTGGCCGGGCAACGTCCGCGAGTTGCGCAACGTGATCGAGCGTGCCGGCGTGCTGGTGCGGGGCGAGGTGATCGATGCGCACGACCTCGACCTGCCGGCGATCGCCCACAAGGCCGAGCGGGTCGATTGGCTGGCCGGCGACCTGCCGGGTGCGGTCGCGCGGTTGGAGGCCGCGATGATCGCTGCGGCGCTGGAGGTGGCCGGTGGCAACCGGACCGCGGCGGCCCGGCGCCTCGGCATCCAGCGCCAGCTCCTCTACGCCAAGATCGA
>CAZZZJ010000368.1:1203-4121 GCA_964658355.1 Beijerinckiaceae bacterium | reverse complement strand
TGGGCCGGCCAATCGATGAAGGGCGGCACGGCGAGCGCCGCGACGAGGATCAGGATGACGGCGCCCGCGAGCGCGGTCAGGAGGTCACGCACCGTGATCGTTCCGCATGCATCCCGCGCCACCCGGCGGGTTCAAGGCGGGCATAGCACGGAGCGTGACCGGAGGCGCCAGACCGTCAGGCCCGGCTTCGAGTTCAGCGCTTGGGCGCGACGATCACGCTCGGACCGGTCTGCGCCGGCTGCATCTGCTGGCTGCGCTGGATGTCCATGCGCGTGGTGTTGTTCTGCGAGGTGATGTTCTGCTGAAGCGCCCGCGACTCGCCCTGGCGGGCGAAGGACTCGTTGGCGGCGTCGGGGTTGCCCTGCCGGACCTGCGCGAAGGCGGGGGTGGCGGCGAGGACGGCGAGGATGGCGATCGGCACGATGCGCATCGGTCTTTCCTGGTGGCGGTTTCTGTCGATGATGTGAGCAAGCGGCCGGCCCGCTTCAAGTTCCCGCCTGACCCGTCGCCGGGGGGGCGGCATCGCGTCCGGGCCTCGACGCCGTTCGCGTTTTGGTCCAGGGATTGCCGATGCCGAACTCTTCGCATGCGACGCCGCCTTCCGACGCGGGGCGTGGCCCCACCTCCATCGCCGCACGCGCGATGGGCGGCCTCCGCCCGAGCGCAGCCTCCTATCTCGACGGCCTGAACGACGAGCAGCGCCGCGCCGTCGAGGCGACGGAAGGCCCGGTCCTGGTGCTGGCCGGCGCCGGCACCGGCAAGACGCGGGTGCTCACCACGCGCATCGCGCACCTGATCACCACGGGCCGGGCGCGGCCCTTCGACATCCTGTCGGTGACCTTCACCAACAAGGCCGCGCGGGAGATGAAGCACCGGATCGGCACGCTGATCGGGCCGGCCGGCGAGGGCATGCCCTGGCTCGGCACCTTCCACGCCATCGGCACCAAGATCCTGCGCCGCCACGCCGAGCTGGTCGGGTTGAAATCCGACTTCACGATCCTCGGCACCGACGACCAGCTCCGCCTGATGAAGCAGGTGCTGAAAGACCAGAACATCGACGAGAAGCGCTGGCCGGCGCGCGCGCTCGGCCACGCGATCGACGGCTGGAAGAACCGCGGGCTCGGGCCGGAGCAGGTGCCGGCAGGCGAAGCGCAGGCCTTCGCCTTCGGCAAGGGCGGCAACCTCTACACCGCCTACCAGGCCCGGCTCGCCACCCTGAACGCGGTCGACTTCGGCGACCTGCTGCTGCTGTGCCTCAAGCTGTGGCGCGACAACCCGGACGTGCTGGCCACCTACCAGGACAAGTTCCGCTACATACTCGTCGACGAGTACCAGGACACCAACGTCGCCCAGTACCTCTGGCTCAGGCTGCTCGGCCAGGTGCGCAAGAACATCGCCTGCGTCGGCGACGACGACCAGTCGATCTACGGCTGGCGCGGCGCCGAGGTCGACAACATCCTGCGCTTCGAGCACGATTTTCCGGGCGCCGTGGTGGTGCGGCTGGAGCGCAACTACCGCTCCACCGGCCACATCCTGGCCGCCGCCTCGGGCCTGATCGCCAAGAACCAGGGTCGGCTGGGCAAGACGCTGCGGACCGAGGACGTCGACGGCGAGCCGGTCACCGTCTCCGGCGCTTGGGACTCGGAGGAGGAAGCGCGGCTCCTCGCGGAATCGATCGAGTCGCTCCAGGCCAAGCAGCATCCGCTCTCCGAGATCGCGGTGCTGGTGCGGATCTCGGCCCAGATGCGCGAGATCGAGGACCGCTTCGTCCAGCTCGGCCTGCCCTACCGGGTGATCGGCGGCCCGCGCTTCTACGAGCGCGCCGAGATCCGCGACGCGCTGGCCTACCTGCGCGTCACCAGCAACGCCTCCGACGACCTCGCCTTCGAGCGGATCGTCAACACCCCGAAGCGCGGCTTGGGCGACGCGACGCTGCAGCAGCTCCACCTCTACGCCCGCGCCGAGCAGGTCCCGCTTCTCCACGCCGCGCGAAAGCTGTGCGAGACCGACGAGCTCAAGCCCCGGGTCCGCTCGACGCTTCGCGCGCTCACCGAGAGCTTTTCGCGCTGGGCGCGGCTGGTGGAGAACAACCCGCATTCCGAGGTGGCACAGACCATCCTCGAGGAATCCGGCTACACCGAGATGTGGCAGAAGGAGAAGTCGGCCGACGCCGCCGGGCGGCTGGAGAACCTCAAGGAGTTCGTGCGCTCCATGGAGGAGTTTCCGGACATGGCCGCCTTCCTGGAGCACGTCTCGCTGGTGATGGAGGCCTCGGAAGCCGAGGGGGCCGAGCGCGTCTCGCTGATGACGCTGCACGCGGCCAAGGGCCTGGAATTCGACACGGTGTTCCTGCCCGGCTGGGAGGACGGCCTGTTCCCGAACCAGCGGGCGCTGGACGAGAGCGGCCGGGCCGGCCTCGAGGAGGAGCGGCGGCTCGCCCATGTCGGGCTGACGCGCGCGCGCAAGCGCGCCAAGCTGTCCTTCGCCGTCAACCGCCGCATCCACGGCCTGTGGTCCTCGACCATCCCCTCGCGCTTCATCGACGAATTGCCGGAGACCGCGGTCGACGTCATCGAGGCGCCGGCCCACTTCTCCGCCGGCGCCTCCCGCTTCGACCGCAATGCCCAGCCCTTCGGCTCCAGCTACGGCACGCCGGGCTGGCAGCGGGCGCAGGCGAATACGGGACAGGGGAATTTCGGCAAAGGCGCCGCGCACACCACGAGCCGCGGCTTCGGCGCCTCGCCGGGCGGCGGGCGCTCGGGCGGCCCGCGCCAGATCGAGGGCGAGCTGATCGCCAAATCCACCGGCGCGCCCTCGGCCTTCGAGACCGGAATGCGGGTGCTCCACAGCAAGTTCGGCCCCGGCGACGTGGCCGCCGTCGACGGCAACAAGCTCACCGTTGACTTCGACAAGGCCGG
>CAZZZJ010000368.1:0-1103 GCA_964658355.1 Beijerinckiaceae bacterium | reverse complement strand
ACGAAGGTAGAGCGAAGAGCGGTTCTGAGGTTAGCAAGTCCTTTTGGTTGGCAAATCCCACGCGGAGTGTTGATCGATGAAAAGACGGCGCGCACGACTCGAGCTGGTGGAAGACCGCACAATCCGGCTTCACAGGGCCCGCTTCGACGAGGAACGAAACTTAAGCCCGATCCAACCGCTCACCGATCGTCAGGGCGAATATCTCGACGCGCTGGCGCTGCACCCCCAGGTGATCGTGCTGGGGCCGGCCGGCACCGGGAAGACCTACATCGCCGGCACCCGCGCCGCCGACCTTCTGCGCCAGCGCCGCATCGCCAAGGTGATCATCACCCGGCCGAACGTGCCTGGCGGCCGCTCGCTCGGTTTCTTCCCCGGCACGCTGGAGGAGAAGATCGCACCCTGGGTCGCCCCCCTCACCGAGGCGATGAAGGAGCGGATGGGGGCCGCCGCCTTCGAGATCGCCCTGAAGGCCGGCGACATCGAGATCGTGCCGTTCGAGGTGATGCGCGGGCGCACCTTCAAGGATTGCCTCGTGATCCTCGACGAGGCGCAGAACACCACCACCGCCGAGATCAAGATGTTCCTCACCCGCATCGGCGACGCGTGCCAGGTGATCATCAACGGCGACGTCTCGCAGACCGACCTGCGCGAGACCTCCGGCCTGCGCACCGTCATCCACCTGATCAAGAGCCGGATGATGCCGATCCCCGTCGTGGAGTTCACCCGCGACGACATCGTTCGCTCCGGAATATGCGCGGAGTGGGTGAAAGCGTTCGAGGAAACGAATCTCTGAGTTGTGAGTTACCAGCGGCGGGTCGAAGCGGAGACCCGCCGCGCCTCCCCGGTGCGATGTCCTTCTCCCATCCCCCGAGCCCGGGAGATGGAATGGGTGCCGCGGCCCGACGACAAGAAACAGGAACATCTCTGTGAGGAAACTGACTTTCGCCGTTGCCGTGCTGGCCTCGCTCGGTGCCGCCGCGATCACCGCTCCCGCCTCTGCCGCCCCCGGCGCCCCGATGGGCGTCACCGCCCCCGACGCGATCGAGCATGTGCAGATGCACCGCATGGAGCGTCACATGATGCACCGCCGCATGGAGCGTCGC
>CAZZZJ010000367.1:0-4144 GCA_964658355.1 Beijerinckiaceae bacterium | reverse complement strand
TATCTGGCGGTGTTCGCGGCCTGTGCCGGCGTGGCGCTCGGCACGATCGCCTGGAGCGCGCGGCGCGTCCTCGACGACCAGATCGTCTCGACGATCGATGCCGAGATCAACGGGCTCGCCGAGCAGTACAACGGCGGCGGCCTCAGGCGCCTGATCTCGGCGGTGGAGCGGCGGGCGGCGGAGCCCGGCGCCTCGCTCTACCTCGTCACCACGGCCAACGGCGACCATGTCGTCGGCAACGTCGGCGACCTGCCCTCCGAAGTGATGGCGACGCCGGGACAGGTCGAGACCGTCTACGGCCGAAGTCGCGAGACGCAGGGCCGCGATGCCCATCGCGCCATCGTACGGATCTTCACGCTGCCCGGCGGTTTCCGCCTGCTCGTCGGCCGCGACGTGGAAGAGCGCGATCGCCTCCGCGGGGTCATCGCCAGCACCTTCGGCACGTCGCTGGCCGTCGTGCTGCTGCTCGGGGTGATCGGCGGATGGGTCGTCGCCGGCCGCGTCCTCAAGCGGGTCGACGCCATGACCGAGACCGCCGGCACCATCATGGCCGGCGATCTCGGACGGCGCCTTCCGGTGGCCGGAAACGGCGACGAGCTCGATCGCCTGGCCCAGAACCTCAACCTGATGCTGGAGCGGATCGGCGAGCTGATGCGCGGCTTGCGCGAGGTCTCGGACAACATCGCCCACGATCTCAAGACCCCGCTGACCCGGCTGCGCAACCGCGCCGACGAGGCGCTTCGCGGCGAGCGCTCGCCCGAGGCGCTGCGGGCCGCCCTCGACGGCGTGATCGAGGACAGCGACGGCCTGATCCGGGTCTTCAACGCGCTGCTGATGATCGCGCGCCTGGAAGCGGGCAATGCCAGCGAGATGATGGCGCCGGTCGATCTCGGGCCGGCGGTGCGGGCGATCGGCGAACTCTACGAGGCCCTGGCCGAGGAGCGCGGCCTGCACCTCACCGTCTCGGCGCCGGACGGCCTGGTCATCGCGAGCAACCGCGAGCTGGCGGGACAGGCGCTCGCGAACCTGATGGACAACGCCATCAAGTACGGCGCCGAGGCGACGGACGGAACGAACGGCGAGATCGCGGTGGCGGCGTCGCGGGTCGGACCCGACATCGTCGTGAGCGTGGCCGATCGCGGCCCCGGCATCCCGGAGGCCGAGCGTGGGCGCGTCCTCGAGCGGTTCGTACGCCTGGAGGATGCCCGCTCGGCGCCCGGCTTCGGTCTGGGCCTGAGCCTCGTCGCCGCCGTCGTCCGGCTGCACCAGGGACGCCTGACCCTGGAGGACAACGCGCCGGGCCTGCGGGTGGTGATCGCCCTGCCGGCGGCGGAGGCGGCAACCGCATCCTGAGCGCGCCGCCATCCCGGAGCGGCGATCAGGGCGTCATCGCGACGACGACCTTGCCTGTCGCGCGATCCTTTGAGCCGAAGCCCAGGGACGCGGGCCAATCAGCCTTCGTCCGACGCCGCGTCGGGCTCCGAATCCGCCTCGTCGTCCTGAGAGCCCTCGTCCGCCCCAGCTTCCGCAGCCGCATCGGTCTCGGACGCCTTCACGAGGCTGATGAAATCGCCCCGGCGGACCGCCTCGCCGCTCGAGGCCATCGTGCTGAGATAGGCGTTCAGGGTGGCCGGCGCGACGTCGGGCAGGCGCTGCGCGACCTGGGCGATGGACAACCCCTGCGGGCCGGCGCCTTCCAGCAGCGCCCTGAGCCGGCCCTTCGCCGAATTGGCCCGCGGACCCCGCGGCCCCCGCGTCGACGGTTGGGCGGGCGAGGCGGCGCGGTCGGCACTCCTCCGGCCCGGGCCGTCCACGGCGGATGCCGGGATGTCGAGCGGCGTGTTGTCGACGATCGACCGCAGCGCCCCCTCGGCCATCTGCAGCTTTGCCAGTTCCGCCCCGATGCGCTCATAATCGGCCTGAAGGAGATCACGGCGTTGGCTGATCTCGGCAAGTGCCTTCGCGATGGTGTGATCTTCGGACATGACCGCCTCTACGCTCGAACGAGGGCCATAACTCATAGGCTCCAAGACGGGTCAAGACCTCGGGCAGCGCCGTTCGCAGGGTCCGGGGGATCATCCCCGCCTTCGGACCGCCAAGCTGACCGGACGCGGCGGACCGGGTAAGAGACGCTCGCCGAGCTCCGTATCCGGCGGCGAAGACCGGGGCTCGTTCCGCAGCGGCGCGGCCCGACGAGACAGGCGATGGAACCCAGTCGATGACCGACGCACGCCCTGCCGGATCCCGCTTAGCGATCGATGCGATCGTCGCGCGGTTCGAGCGTTGCGACGCGAGCGTCGGAATCGTCGGCCTCGGCTATGTCGGCCTGCCGCTCTGCCTCGCGGCGGCGGATGCCGGCTTCCAGGTCGTCGGATTCGACATCGACGCCGACAAGCCGGCGATTCTGGCGCGCGGCGAAACCTACCTCGAACACATCCCGGCCGAGACGGTGGCGGCGACGGTCGCGACCGGCCGCTTCCGGGCCACCACCGATTTCGACGGCCTGGCCGACGTCGACGCGATCCTGATCTGTGTCCCGACCCCGCTGACCCTGCAGCGCGAGCCGGACCTGTCCTTCATCCGCACGACCACGCAGGAGATCGCGAAGCGGCTGCGGCCGGGCCAGCTCGTCGTCCTCGAATCGACCACCTGGCCGGGAACGACGGATCAGGTCGTCCGCCCGCTGCTCGAAGCGCTGACCGGCTATCGCAGCGGATCGGATTTCTACCTGGCCTTCTCGCCCGAGCGCGAAGACCCCGGCAACCGGTCGTTCAGCACCGCGACGATCCCCAAGATCGTCGGCGGCGACGGCCCGGAGGCAGCGCGGCTGGCCGAGGCGCTCTACGCGCGGTTCGTCGCGCGGACGGTGATGGTGTCGTCCACGGCGACCGCGGAGGCGACGAAGCTGACGGAGAACATCTTCCGCGCCGTCAACATCGCCCTCGTCAACGAGCTGAAGGTGATCTTCGACGCGATGGGCATCGACGTCTGGGAGGTGATCGAGGCGGCCAAGACCAAGCCCTTCGGCTTCACGCCGTTCTATCCCGGCCCCGGCCTCGGCGGCCACTGCATCCCGATCGACCCGTTCTACCTCACCTGGAAGGCGCGCGAGTTCGGGATCTCGACCCGGTTCATCGAGCTCGCCGGCGAGATCAACCAGCAGATGCCGGGCTTCGTACTCGACAAGCTGATCCGCGCCCTCGACGTCCATGCCGGGCGGGGCCTGTCCGGCAGCCGCATCCTGATCGTCGGGCTGGCCTACAAGAAGAACATCTCCGACATCCGCGAGAGCCCGGCGCTCAAGCTCTGGGCGATGCTGGAGGCGCGCGGCGCGCAGGTCGACTACCACGACCCCTTCGTGCCCTCGGTCCCGGCGACGCGCGCGTACAAGGCCCTCCGCGACAAGCGCTCGTGCGCGCTGACGAAGGACACGGTCTCGGCGTTCGACGCCGTCCTGATCGTCACCGATCACGACGACGTCGACTACCCGCTGCTCTGCCGGGCCGAGACGATCCTCGTCGATTGCCGCAACGCGCTCCGCAGCCGCGGCCTCGTCGCGAGGATCGCGGTGCTCGCCTGAGGGGCGCGGCGCGTCCCGGGACTCGCTCGGACCGCTACCCGCGGAGATACGTGTTCAGGTTCCGGCGGATGCGGTCGAGGGGCACTTCGGCGATGTCCGGCAGCGCGAACGTGTTGCCGGTGATGGTCTCGAAGGCGTTGATGTAGACGGCGGCCGTCTCCAGGACGATCTCCGCCGGGATCTCGGGGATCGGATCGTTGTACGGGTCGCAACGCGCGACCACCCAGTTGCGGACGAAGTCCTTGTCGAAGCTCTCGGGTGCCGTCCCCGCGGAGAAGCGCTCGGGATAGGTCTTCGCGAACCAGTAGCGGCTGCTGTCCGGCGTATGGATCTCGTCGGCGAGGACGATGCGTCCGCCGGCGTCGGTGCCGAACTCGTACTTGGTGTCGGCCAGGATCAGCCCGCGCTCCGCCGCCATCTCCTGGCCGCGGGCGAAGAGCGCGAGCGCGGTCTCGGAGACGGTCTTCCACTGCTCCGGCGTGAGCAATCCCTGGTCGAGGATCGCGTCGGCCGTCAACGGTTCGTCGTGGGCGCCGTCGGCGGCCTTGGTGGTCGGCGTGATGA
>CAZZZJ010000366.1:0-4159 GCA_964658355.1 Beijerinckiaceae bacterium | reverse complement strand
GCGAGGACCTCTCGCGGCAGGATCAGCCGCGCACCGATGCGCCGCGCGAGAACCGTTACGAAAACGGCCGCGCCGACCAGCCCCGCCGTGAAGCGCGGCAGGATGTCCGCAGCGACGTCCCGGTCCGCACCGAGGCGCCCGTTCGTACGGATGTCCCGGCCAGGGCGGAAGCGCCTGCCCGCCGCGAACGGCGGCGCGAAGAGCCACGGCCCGTCGCCGAGGAAGCGGCCGGCCTGCCGGCCTTCCTGACGACACCGTCGCGCCTGCCGGCAACCGCCGAGGCACCGCTCGCGGAGGCGCCGGCGCCGAGTCAGCCGGCAACCGAAGGCGACGACGCTCCGGCTCCCAAGGTCCGCCGCCGGCGCCGCCCGCGCTTCGAGGGGACCGAGGCTGAAGGCGCCGCCGAGAGCAAGGGACCGGACACCGCTTCATCGGTGGAGTGATCGCCTTCGCGACCGCATGACGGCCGCTCCGGTTTTCCGGAGCGGCTTTTTTCGTGCACCGGATGTCCCGATGACCGGATGTCGGACTGTCCCGCCCGCCTTCGCTCGATCCTGCCGGTGAGTTGCGACCGACCGCCCGTTCCGCCGAGGTCGACCGGTCGAGGGCGCCATGCTCGGTTCGCGCCGCGCGCAGTCGTGCCGGCCGGGGATGCGCGGCGTCGACAACCACCGGCGCCTCGATGGCGAGGGCGCGGTGATCGAGCGTCACGGCGGTGCGCGGCCAGGTCGGCATCGGCCCGATGGACGATCGCTGGCAGGGCCGCAGGGTAGGACGCCGACGCTCGCGGCATCCGGGACGTCGCCGTTCAGTCTAAGACAGCCAGGGCCGCCGCCGGCGTCGGACCGCGATATCCGGTGGCCAGCACGTAGAGCTCGCTCGAATCGGACCGGCTTGCATTCGGTTTGACGTGACGGACCAGCGAGAAGTCGCGCTTGAGGTCGGCAAGCAGGGCATTCTCGGTACCGCCCTGCAGCACCTTGGCGAGATAGGCTCCGCCCGGTGCCAGGATCTCGCGCGCGAACTCGGCCGCGGTCTCGGCGAGCCCGATGATGCGCAGGTGGTCGGTCTTCTTGTGGCCGGTGGCGTTGGCGGCCATGTCCGACAGCACCAAGTCGGCCGGGCCGCCGAGCAAGCCGGTGAGGCGCGTCGGCGCATCGGGATCGAGAAAATCGAGGGTGATGAACTCGACGCCCTGCATCGGCTCGATCTCGAGCAGGTCGATGCCGACGATGCGTCCGGTCTCGCCGACGACCTTCGCCGCGACCTGCGACCAGCCGCCGGGCGCGGCGCCGAGATCGACGATGCGCTGGCCCGGCTTCAGCAGCTTGAACCGTTCGTCGATCTCGATCAGCTTGAACGCCGCCCGGGAGCGGTAACCCTCCCGCTTGGCCCGCTGCACGTACGGGTCGTTGAGCTGACGTTCCAGCCAGACCTTCTGCGAATGGGTGCGCCCCCGGCCGGTCTTGACCCGCTGTTTGAGTTCGCCACGGACGCCGCCCGTCGCACCCGTTCCGCCACGCCTGTCGGTCACCGGTAGCCCCCGCGGCGCCACACGCCGTCTTCCCGCATCATGTTCATCAAGAGTCCTTCGCGCAGGCCGCGGTCGGCGATGCGCAGGCGCTCGGCCGGGAAGGCCCGCCGGATCGCCTCCAGAATCGCGCACCCCGCGAGCACGAGGTCGGCGCGGTCGCGGCCGATGCAGGGATTCTCGGCCCTCTGGTCGAGCCGGGTGTCGAGCAGGTCGTCGATCGCGCCGGCGACCTCGGCGTCACTCATCCACAGCCCGTCGACCCGACGGCGCTCGTAGCGCACGAGGCGCAAGTGCATCGCCGCGATGGTGGTGACGGTGCCCGAGGTGCCGAGCAGGTGGAAGCCGGGGGCGGTCGCCGCCGCGGCCGCGCGGATCGCGAAGGGGCCGAGCATCTCGGCGACCTCCTCGACCATCCCCTCGAACATCCGCCGCGTCACCTCCGAGCCGCCGTGGCGCTCGGCCAGGGTGACCACGCCGACGGGCAGCGAATCCCAGGCGCGGATCCGAAGGGTCGGATCGGTGGAGGGGTTGGCCGCCGATCCGTCGAGCCACGCGATCTCTGTGGAGCCGCCGCCGATGTCGAAGATGACCACGGATTCGGCCTGCGGGTCGGCCAGCGCCGCGCAGCCGGTGACGGCCAGGTACGCCTCGGTCTGCCGATCGACGATCTCGAGATCGAGGCCAACTTCGGATCGCACCCGCGCGACGAAGTCGGCACCGTTCACGGCGAGCCGGCAGGCCTCGGTGGCGATGATCTTCGCCCGGCCGACGCCGCGCGCGCGCATTTTCCCCTTGCAGATCCGCAGCGCGTCGATCGTGCGCTCGATGGCCGCCTCGCTGAGCCGGTCGGAACTGCCGAGACCCTCGCCGAGGCGGACGATGCGCGAAAACGCGTCGATCACCCGGAACCCGTGCGAGGACGGCTCGGCGATCAACAGGCGGCAGTTGTTGGTGCCGAGATCGAGCGCCGCGTAGGCATGGCGGCGCGGGTCGCGATGCATGACCATGGGAGCATGCGCGGGGGCGCGATTGGGTGCCCCTGACCCGGCCGATGGCACGCCCTGGGGGCGGGCCGGCGCGGTTGCGCCACTCTCGTCCCTCATCGGCGTCGCCGCACTTTCCCATCCTTGCCCCGGGCGAACCGCCCGGCCATCATTCGGGTTCGACCCTACTCCCTCGGCGGCGAACTGCAACGCCCCGTCGACGAGACGGGAGGCTGCATCCACGCCCGTCGGGGAAATCGTCGCCGCCCTATGACGATCGCAAGCATTCGCGCCGCCGCGAAATCGGAACCGCGCAGGTCTCGGAATACGATCGGCTAGTTCAGGCCATGGCCTTCGCGAGGCTGGCGGCGCGGGACGTCGGGCGCAGCAGGCTCTTGACCTGCGAGTAGGGTCGCGGACGGTTGATGACCTCGTCGAGGCGCGACCACAGGGTCTTGGGCGAAAACGGTTTCGCGATGATCTCGTTGACGCCGAGCGCGATGGCGCGGTCGATGACGTTCCGCCGCGGCTGGGCGAGCATCAGGATGATCGGCACGGTGGGGCAGGGCGAGGTCGAGGGCGTGCGGGCGAGCCGGATGAACTCCTCGCCCGAGAGAATCGCCAGGTCCCAATCGATGATGGTCAGGTCGGGCTTGCTCTCGGCCAGGACGCCGAGCGCCTCTGCGCCGTCGGGCGCCTCCAGCACCCGCTTGATGCCGACGCGCATCAGCATGTCGCGCACGATTCGGCGGATGTAGAGACTTTCGTCGACCACGAGGGCGGAGAAGTCCGGGAAAGTCGGGGTCGCGATCATCGATGAGGCGGCGCGCGAGCTCCGGCGGATGCGGGAACCTGTCCGCGAACACCTACACGAGCGGCCTTTGCGCTTCCCTAACGCAGCCGCGGCTTGCCGCGCGGGCTTGCCGGGCGACGAGAAAGTGATGGAACTGCAGGCCGATCGACCACAAGGTCCTTGCGGTCAACGTTCAATTGCGTCAGGACTGAGGCGTTATTCTTGGTTCCCGCGACCGGGAGTAATGGGAGTGCGGGGCGTGAGCTGTCTGGGATGGCGCGCACGCGGTATTCGAGACGTGGTCGGCGGACGGTTTTTGGCGAGCTTTCGATGGGACGTGGTCGTGATTTCCGGGGGCCGCAGAAGCGCGGCTTCGATGAGGGTGGCGCAGAGCCGAGATGGCCTGATCAGGCTCCCCCGAGTGGCGGCGGATACGGTGGCGGCGGCTTCGGCGGCGGCGGTGGCGGATACGGCGGCGGCGGCGGTTTCGACCGTGGCGCTCCGCGTGCCGCGGCAGCCCCGACGGGCCCGGAGCGCGATGCCACGGTAAAGTGGTTCAACAAGGAGAAGGGCTTCGGCTTCGTCGAACTCGGCGACGGCTCGGGCGATGCCTTCCTCCACATCCGCGCGGTCGAGGCCGCGGGCCATGACGACCTGATGCCGGGCACCCGGCTCACGGTCCAGACCGCGCAGGGCCAGAAGGGTCCGCAGGTCACCAACGTGACCAGCGTCGACACCTCGACGGCCGAGGCGGCTCCGCCCCGGCGTGAGATGCGCGATGCCCGTCCCCCGCGTGCCGGCGGCTTCGGTGGCGCCGGCGGCTATGGCGCCGGCGGCGGTTACGGCGGA
>CAZZZJ010000365.1:2725-4180 GCA_964658355.1 Beijerinckiaceae bacterium | reverse complement strand
CCACGACGGCGTCGACGCCGCAGCGCCCGAACACGTCGGCGAGCGCCAGCCGCGCGGCGCGAGTGGCGATGCCGCGGCCCCAGGCCTCCGGGCTCAGCCGCCAGCCGACCTCGACGAGGCTGCCCGGCCGCTCGCCGCCGGCGAACGGCATCGACCGCATCAGCCGCATGGCGCCGACGAAACCCAGGAACGGGCCGCCCGGCTCCTCCACCGCCCACGGCCCGAAGCCGTCCGCCTCGAAACGGCGGTCGAGCGCTCGCGCCTCGGTCAGGCTCTCGCCGGACGACTTCAGCTTCGGGAAGTACCGCATCACAGCCGGGTCGGCATTCAGCCGGGCGAAGGGCCCATCGTCGGAGCGCCGCCAGCGACGCAGGCGCAAGCCTTCCGCCTCCAGGGTCTCGGGGGCCGCGGGCACCCGGCGCTTGCCGCGCCACTGCAGCGAGCGGCGGTTGAGCAGGCCGAGGTCCGCGCGGCCCGCGAGCACGGCGTCGCCGAGGTCGATCGCCACGCCGAGCCGCTCGGGCGGCATGTTGGCCCAGGCCGGCGCCGCCACGCTCTCGCGCCACGGGCCGTTGCAGGCATTGTCGAGGAGGATGCGGGCGAAGCAATGGTCCAGGCGCACCGGCCAATCCGGATGGTCGCGTGCCGCTTCGGGCAGCAGCCGGTCGACGAGATCGCGCCAGCGCGCCTGCTGATCGCCGATCGGCGCGGGCTCCGGCACCGATGCCTCCGCACGGAGGTCACGGTGATTGCCGCGCGAGAGGACGTGGCGAGCGGCGCCCTTCACCCGGCGGCCGCCTCGGTCCGGGGACCGTCCGCGAAGGGCCAGCGGGCGCGGGCCGGCGCCGTGAGATCGTCGGTCAAGCCGAGGCGCAGCCGTTCGATGCCGGCCCACGCGATCATCGCGCCGTTGTCGCCGCACAGGGCCAGCGGCGGGGCGACGAAGGCCAGGCCCGCCTCGCCCGCGAGCGCGGCCAGCGCCCGGCGGATCGCGCCGTTGGCGGAGACGCCGCCCGCGGCGACCAGGGCGGTCGGGTGCCCGGCGACGGAGGAGAAAGCCCGCAGAGCCACGCGGACGCGATCGACCACCACGTCGACCACCGCGGCCTGGAAGCCGGCGCAGAGGTCGGCGACATCGCGCTCGGCGAGCGGCGCGGTCCGCTCCGCCTCGATCCGCAGGGCCGTCTTCAGGCCGGACAGGGAGAAGTTCGCGTCGCGGCGCCCCAGCATCGGCCGCGGCAGCGTGAACCGCTCCGGATCGCCGGCTTCCGCCATGCGCTCGACCTCCGGGCCGCCGGGATAGGCGAGGCCGAGGAGCTTGGCGACCTTGTCGAAGGCCTCGCCGATGGCGTCGTCGATGGTGCTGCCGAGTCGCACGTAATCGCCGACGCCCTTCACAGCGACGAGCTGGGTGTGGCCGCCGGAGGCCAGGAGCAGCAGGTAGGGAAAGGCGAG
>CAZZZJ010000365.1:0-2625 GCA_964658355.1 Beijerinckiaceae bacterium | reverse complement strand
CGACGAGCTGGGTGTGGCCGCCGGAGGCCAGGAGCAGCAGGTAGGGAAAGGCGAGCCCGTCGGTGAGCCGCGCGGTCAGCGCATGCGCTTCCAGGTGGTTGACCGCCAGCAGCGGCTTTCGTGCCACCAGCGCCAGGGTCTTGGCGGTGACGAGGCCGATCAGCACCCCGCCGATCAGGCCGGGACCGGCGGCCACGGCGATGCCGTCCACGTCCGCGAGCGCGAGGCCCGCGCGGTCCAGCGCCCGGGCGATCAGCCGGTCGAGCACTTCCACATGGGCCCGGGCCGCGATCTCCGGCACCACGCCGCCATAGGGCGCGTGCTCGGCGATCTGGCTCAGCACCTCGTTCGACAGGATGACGCCGCGGCCGTCCTCGCCCGGCGCCACGATGGCGGCGGCGGTCTCGTCGCAGGTGGTCTCGATACCCAGCACGTTCATGGTGACGACTGACGCTTCCGTTCCCGCACGCGCGATCTTGCCGGCATCACTTATCCGCACCGGCCGCCACCGGGCAACGACCGGACCGGCGCGATCGCAGTTCCGGTCCCGGCGCCGCCGTCACGGCTCGTCCGGATCCTCCGCCGGTTCCGCCTCCGGGATCGGTGCGGCGCCCCAGCCGGCCAGCACGGCATTGAGATCGTCGAGGACGAAATGGCGGGCGCTGTCGCGGTCGTAGCCGTCGGCGAGGAGGTCGTCGTAGTCGGTGAAGACGTGGCGGGCATAGGCGATGAGCGCGAGGCGTGCCGCCGTCTCAGGGGCGGCGCCGCGCAAGCCCGTGCTCGCGAGCGCGGCATCGACGATCGCCTCCGCCTCGAACTCCGGCAGGCGCCGAGCGAGGCGCGTGAGCGCTCCGGCGATCGCCGCGCGGCGGTTGGGCGGGGGATCGAGGTTGTGTCGCGCTGCCGGCAATCGACGCTCCCGCGCTCGACCCGGCGCGATCGGCCGGGATCGGTGCAGGCGTGCCATAGTTTTTGACCGACCGCACGCTAGGATGACACGCATCGACGACGCGCCCGGCCCGGACCCGCACGAAAACGTGCGCCCGCCGGCTCGACGCCCCGGAGACGACCATGATCCGCCGCCTCGCCATCCTCCTGCTGATCCCTGCCCTCTCGGCCTACCCGGCGCTCGCGGAGAAGGCCGCAACCGGTGCGACGGTGCCGCGGCCCGCCGCCGCACCGTCCTCGACTGCGCCCGACGCGAGCAAGGCATCCGCGATGAAGGCCGCGAACCAGGCCGAGATGGTCAAGGCGCAGAAGGCCGCGGCCGCCCGCGACAAGGCCTGGGACGCGCGCACGCGCAATTCGATGTCCTCGATCTGCAAGGGCTGCTGAGGGCGAGGGCAAGCGAGCGCGCCGCGGATCGGCCGTGATCCGGTTCGAGGGCGTCTCCAAGCGTTTCGCCGGCGCATCCGGTCCCGCGATCGACCGCCTCGACCTGACGATCCCGGAAGGCACCACCTGCGTCCTGATCGGGCCGTCGGGCTGCGGAAAATCGACGACGCTGCGCTTGGTCAACCGGTTGATCGAGCCGGATGCGGGACGCATCACGCTCGGTGGACGGGACGTCGCCGCCGCCGACCCGATCGCGCTGCGACGCGGCATCGGCTACGTGCTGCAGGGCGTCGGCCTGTTCCCCCACCGCAGCGTTGCGCGCAACGTCGCGACCGTCCCCGAGCTCCTCGGCTGGCCCAAGGGTCGAATCGCGAGCCGTGTGGACGCAATGCTGGACCTCGTCGGGCTCGATCCGGCGATCTATCGCGACCGGCGTCCCGACGCGCTCTCCGGCGGTCAGCGGCAGCGGGTCGGGGTGGCGCGCGCCCTCGCCGCCGATCCGCCGGTGCTGCTGATGGACGAGCCGTTCGGTGCGGTCGATCCGGTGGCGCGGGCCAATCTCCAGGTCGAGATCGGCGCGATCCTCAAACGTCTGTCCAAGACCGTGCTGATCGTCACCCACGACATCGACGAGGCGATGCTGATGGGGGATTCGGTAGCGCTGATGCGGGCGGGACGCCTTGTCCAATGCGATGCGCCGCAGGCCTTGCTCGCAGCACCCGTCGACGCCTTCGTCGCGTCCTTCGTCGGTCAGGACCGGGCGCTGCGACGCCTCGCCCTGATGACGGTGTCGGAGGCGGCGGAGCCGGGCGAGGCGGCCGGGGAGGCCGAGATCTCGCCGGATGCCTCGTTGCGCGACGCGCTGTCCACGATGCTGGCGGGCGGCCTCACCCGGCTTGCGGTCGGCGGGACGCCACGCATCGTGACGCTCGACGCGATCCGCGCCGCCGGGGCCCTGGCGAAGGTCGACTAGCGTCCGGGACCGGCATGCGCGCGTCCCTTCCCCCGGAGATTGCCGCGTTCAACGACCCGGTGTGAGGGCGCGCGGATCCCTTCCTTTTTTCCGAGCGGGGGAGGTCGCGCTGCGCTTCGAACGATCCCTTCGGTCGCCGCCGGCGGAGCAACGCGGGCCTGGACCAGGAAGGGGCATGACCATCGCCGACGCCCGCGAGGATCGGCCCGGCAACGAAAAAGGGCCGCCCTTTCGGACGGCCCTTCTCGACCGGCACGACGGCGGACCGTCGAAGAGATCAGCGCGAATAGAACTCGATCACGAGGTTCGGTTCCATC
>CAZZZJ010000364.1:0-4191 GCA_964658355.1 Beijerinckiaceae bacterium | reverse complement strand
CGCCGGAGGTCTGCCGGCGATCCGGCTTTTCGCCGACGAGATGAACGCTTGGCGGCACGACCTTCACGCCCATCCCGAGCTGCTCTACGACGTGACGCGCACCGCCGCCTTCGTGGCCGAGAAACTCGAAGCGTTCGGCTGCGACGCGGTGGTCACCGGCATCGGCCGGACCGGCGTCGTCGGGGTGATCCGGGGCAGGGGGCATGGCTCCAACCGCGCGATCGGCCTGCGCGCCGACATGGACGCCCTGCCGATCCAGGAGGCACGCGACCTTCCCTATCGCTCCACCGTGCCGGGAAAGATGCATGCCTGCGGCCATGACGGGCACACGGCGATGCTGCTCGGCGCCGCGAAGTACCTCGCCGCCACGCGGGATTTCGATGGCACGGCGGTTTTGATCTTCCAGCCGGCGGAAGAGGGCGGTGGCGGAGGTGAAGCCATGGTCGAGGACGGCCTGATGGAGCGCTTCGGCATCGATTCGGTCTTTGGGATGCACAACATCCCCGGCCTCGCGCTCGGCCACTTCGCGATCCGCCCCGGCCCGATCATGGCCTCGACCGACCGCTTCACCCTGACGATCGAGGGGCGCGGCGGCCACGCAGCCTTGCCGCAGAACGCGATCGACAGCGTGCTGGTGGCGAGCCACGTCGTGATCGCCCTGCAATCGATCGTGTCGCGCACCATCGACCCGTTGCAATCGGCCGTGGTCTCGGTCTGCGCGCTCGAGGCGGGCGTGGCCTTCAACGTCCTCCCGCAGACCGTGACCATGCGCGGCACGATGCGCGCGCTGTCGACCGAGGTGCGCCAGGCGACGAAGGCGCGCATCGTGGCGATCGTGGAACAGGTTTCGGCCGGCTTCGGCGCCGTCGGCAGCGTCGACTTCGGATCGAGCTATCCGGTAACCGAGAACCGCCCGGCGGAAGCCGCCTTCATGGCGGACGTCGCCGCCGGCCTCGTCGGCGAGGACCGGGTGAATCGCGCCGTGGCGCCGATGATGGCGGCCGAGGACTTCTCGTACATGCTCGGCCGGCGCCCCGGCGCCTACCTGTTTCTCGGCAACGGCGACAGCGCCGCGCTCCACCACCCGCATTACGACTTCTGCGACGCAGCCGCGCCGCTCGGCGCCTCCCTTTGGGCCCGCTTGATCGAGACCGGCATGCCGCTTGCGCGGTGATCGATCCGATCAGGCCGGTGCGTAGCGCTCCTTGAGCAGCGCGTAGACCAGCCGCGCGGTCTGCACCTCGCCGCCCTCGGGACGGCCGGGCTTGGCCGAGGGGTTCCATCCGTAGAGGTCGAGATGCACGTGGCGCTTCGTCTTCGGGGCGAAGCGGCGCAGGAACAGGGCGGCGGTGATCGCCCCGGCGAAGGGGCCGCCGGAGACGTTGTTGAGATCGGCCACCTTCGAGGCGAGCAGGCTCGCGTAGGGCGCGTGCAGCGGCATGCGCCAGACCGGATCGATCGCCGTGCGCCCCGCCGCCTCGAACGCCGCGGCGAGGGCGTCGTCCTCGGTGAAGAAGGCGGGCAGGTCGGGGCCGAGCGCCACGCGGGCGGCGCCGGTGAGCGTCGCGAAGTCGATCAGCAGGTCGGGCTCGTCCGAATCGGCGAGCGCCAGAGCGTCGGCGAGGATCAGGCGGCCCTCGGCATCGGTGTTGCCGACCTCGACGGTGAGCCCGGAGCGGCTGCGGATCACATCTCCGGGGCGGAAGGCTTCGCCGGAGATCGCATTCTCCACCGCGGGGATCAGCAGGCGCAGGCGAAGGCGAAGGCCTGCACCCATCACCATGTCGGCAGCGGCGAGGGCGGCCGCCGCGCCGCCCATGTCCTTCTTCATCAGCAGCATGCCGGCCGCGGGCTTAATGTCGAGGCCGCCGGTGTCGAAGGCGACGCCCTTGCCGACCAGCGTCACCTTGGGCGCATCCGCCGGTCCCCAGGTGAGATCGATCAGCCGGGGCGGCCGGCTCGAGGCTGCGCCGACCGCGTGGACGAGCGGGAAGTCGCGCGCGAGTTCCGCGCCTGCGATCACCGCCACCGTCGCGCCGTGGCGCTCGGCGAGGGCACGCGCCGCCGCCTCGATCTCGGCGGGGCCGAGGTCGTTGGCGGGCGTGTTGACGAGGTCGCGTCCGAGGGCCACCGCAGCGGCGATCCGTCCGAGCTCGGCGGCATCGATGCCGTCCGGTGCGACGAGGCGGGCACGCTCCGTTCCGGCCGACCGGTAGCGGGCGAAGCGGTAGGATCCGAGCAGCCACGCGAGCGCCGCCTCGGCCGGCGCCTCGGCGCGCTCGAAAGCGTAGGTGCCGGGCGGCAGCAGGCCGGGAAGCTTGCCCGGAAGCAGCCGGTCGTGGGCGGGCGCCTCCGTCTCGCCGAGGCCGAACAGGACGCGGGCGAGGGTCCCATCCGCGCCCGGCAGCAGCGCGACCTGGGCGGGCTTGGCCGAAAAGTCGATCGCCGCCGCATAGGTCCTCTGCGCGGCGTCGAGGCCGGCCGCGATCGCCGGCCAGCCGGCCTTCGCGACGAGGGAAATCGGGATGCCGGGGCCTCCCGTCGGCAGCAGGGCGGGGATGGACGGTGCGGTGTCTGTCATGCGGTCCTGACCGGCCACGGCGCTTAACCCCGGGTTAGGGTTAACGCTCTATCACCATGCCGTCGGGCACGGGAAGAACCTCCTGCCGGACATGCCCGGAGCATCCCATGATCGCGGCCCCCCGGCCGATTTCGGCCTCGTTCGCACGAGGTTCGGCCCCCCGGCTGATCGCCGCCTGCCTGATGACCCTGATGGCCGCCGGCTGCCAGTCGCGCTCGCCGGAGACCACCGGCTCGATCGACGCCCCGCGCATCTCCGGGCGGCAGGTGGACGCGCTGGCGGAGTCCTACGCCGCCAATCCCAACGATCTCGGCGTCGCGATGCGCTACGCGCAGGCGCTGCGGGCCACCGACCAGCGCGCCCAGGCGAGCGCGGTGCTGCAGCAGGCCGCCCTCCGGAACCCGCGCAACACCGCCGTGCTCGGCGCCTACGGCAAGTCCCTCGTCGAGGTCGGTCGGCTGCAGGAGGCGCAGGACGTGCTGCAGAACGCCCATTCGCCGGCACAGCCCGATTGGCGCATCCTTTCGGCGCAGGGCTCCGTCGCCGACCAGCTCGGTGATCACGCCCGCGCGCAGGGCTTCTACGACGCGGCCCTGAAGATCCGCCCGAACGAACCCTCGGTACTGTCCAATCTCGGGCTGTCCTACGCCCTCGCGCGCCAGCTCGACCGGGCCGAGGAGACGATGCGCACGGCCGTCGCGCAGCCCGGGGCCGACGCGCGGGTCCGCGGCAACCTCGCTTTGGTGCTCGGCCTCAAGGGCCGGTTCGAGGAGGCCGAAACGATCCTGCAGCGTGATCTTCCGCCCTCGGAGGTCGCGGCCAATCTCGCCTCGCTGCGCAGCCTCGCCGCGCAGTCGGCTCGCGGCACGGCGGCCTCGGCCGCCCGGAAGGCCGGAGCCGTTCGCGGTTAGGCGGGTTCGCTCGGCGGACGCTTCGGGCTGCGCGCGAGCGCCTTGAGCGCACCGCGGAACGTGCGCACGTCCTGCTCGGTCAGGCTCATGCGGTGGAGCCTGTCGCGCATGTTGCGGGCGATGCCGTCACGCTTCTCCGGCGGGTAGAAACCGGCCGCGTCCAACGTCGCCTCCAGGCTTTCGAACAGCGCCAGCAACGACGCGCGCGTGGCCTGCGGCGCCCGGATCTCGCCGGTGAAGCGCGGCTGCGCCAGCCCGGCGGCGCGGCGCCATTCGTAACCCACCAGCAGCACCGCCTGTGCGAGGTTGAGCGAGGGAAACTCCTCGGTGACCGGGAAGGTGACGATGGCGTCGGCAAGCGACACCTCGTCGTTCAGCAGCCCGACGCGCTCGCGCCCGAACATCACCCCGACCTTCTCGGCAGCGGCGCTGCGCTCGGCCGCCTCCGCCATGGCGGCCTCGGGCAGCAGCACGCGCTTCATCTGCCCACGCTCGCGGGCGGTGGTGGCCAGCAGCACGCTCAGGTCTGCGATGGCCTCCGGCAGCGTGGCGTAGAGCGTCGCCCCGTCGAGCACGTGCGTCGCGCCGGATGCGGCCTCGCGCACGCCCTTCTTCGGCCAGCCGTTCCGGGGTGCCACGAGCCGCAGCTCCGACAGCCCGAAATTCGCCATGGCGCGGGCGGTCATGCCGATGTTCTCG
>CAZZZJ010000363.1:2149-4200 GCA_964658355.1 Beijerinckiaceae bacterium | reverse complement strand
AGAGCGGCCAGACCAAATCCTGCGACACGTTCCGGACGGCGAACAACTGATCGCTTCGTATGCGATCGCGGCCCGTCACCGCCCCGACGGGTCGTTCGGGGCAGCGAGAGGCAGGTCGCTCCAGGACATGCGTCGCTGGCCACTAACGGCTGGCCTTCGGCGCGACGACGACGGACCACCGAGACGGTCGATCCATGTGACGATCGGGTGGAAGAAGGGGCATTTGGTGGACGGTGCAGGGATCGAACCTGCGACCTTTCCCGTGTGAAGGGAACGCACTACCGCTGTGCTAACCGTCCGTACCGTGCAGCGAACAGGGTGTCGCCGCGACCCGAGACGACCGGCGCGGGCGCCAGTGCTCTCGGAACGAGGGCCTTCTAGGGCGGCCGGCGCCGTGGCGTCAAGACATTGCCTCCGACCGTCGCCCAGTTTGTCCGTCGCGCCCGCGTGCTCGGATCCAACCGGCGGTGACTCCGACGGCCGATTGATGCTTAAGAGCCTACCATGGCTTCTCTCGTCCGCTTCGCCCCGTCTCCCACCGGCTTCCTCCACATCGGCAACGCGCGCCCGGCGCTGCTGAACGCGCTGTTCGCCCGCTCGACCGGGGGGCGGTTCCTGCTGCGACTGGACGACACCGACCGCGAACGCTCGACGGCGGCCTTCGCCGATGCGATCGAGGCGGACCTTGCGTGGCTCGGCATCGTGCCGGACCTGCGCGCACGCCAATCCGACCGGACGGCCGTCTACGATGCCGCCGCCGACAAGCTGAAGGCGCTCGGGCGGCTCTATCCCTGCTACGAGACGCCGGAGGAATTGGAGCGGCGGCGCAAACGCCAGCTCGGCCGCGGCCTCCCCCCGATCTACGACCGCGCGGCGCTCGCGCTCACGGCCAACGAGCGCGCGGCCATGGAGGCGGAAGGGCGCATCCCGCACTGGCGATTCAAGCTCGACCCGCGGGTGGTCGCCTGGAACGATCTCGTGCGCGGCGAAGCCCACGTGGATTGCGCCTCGCTCTCGGACCCCGTGCTGGTGCGGGCGGACGGCAGCTACCTCTACACGCTGCCCTCGGTGGTCGACGACGCCGATCTCGGCGTCACCCACGTGATCCGAGGCGAGGACCACGTCACCAACACCGGCGTGCAGGTTCAGATCTTCGAGGCGCTCGAGGCCGCGCTTCCGGTCTTCGGCCATCACAACCTTCTGACCACGGCGGACGGGGAGGGGCTTTCCAAGCGGCTCGGCCACCTGTCGCTGCGCTCTCTCCGGGAGGCAGGGTACGAGCCAGCCGCGGTCCGCTCGCTCGCCGTGCTGACCGGATCGGCGGAGGCGGTCCGCGCCGTCGCGTCGATGGACGAGCTCGCCGCCCTCGTCGACCTCGCTCACATCTCGCGAGCGCCGGCGAAATTCGATCCGCAGGAACTCGACGGGCTCAACGCCCGGATCCTCCACGCCATGCCCTATTCCGAGGCGGCGGAAAGGCTGCTCGCCCTCGGCATCCCGGCCGAGAAGGCGGAGGCCCTGTGGAATGCGGTGCGCGCCAATCTGCACACCATCGCCGAAGCCGGAGACTGGTGGCAGGTGGTGGAGGGCCCGGTGACGCCGGCGATCGCGGATAGGGCGGTCACGGCAGCGGCCCTGGGAACGTTGCCGGTCGAACCCTACGGCCCCGAGACCTGGAAGGCTTGGACCACCGCGATCCGCGATCGAACCGGTGCGAAGGGGAAGGCGCTGTTCATGCCGCTGCGGCTCGCCCTCACCGGCCTGGAGCACGGGCCGGATCTGGCAGGTCTCCTGCCGCTGATCGGTCGCGATCGGGCAGGCAGACGACTCGCGGGCGAGGCGGCCTGAGTCTACTCGGCGAGATCCAGGAGATGCCGGCCGTCGCGATCATCGATCTCGACGATCCAGAGATCGGAATCGAATCGGATCTCCTTGGCCAGGCGCTCCTCGGCATCGTGCGGGGTGCCCTCCGCGACCATCGCCACGAAGCGCCGGCCGCCGGTATCCTCGTCCTCGAACAGGGCCTGGGGCGCCGGCCCGTAGAGGTCGGC
>CAZZZJ010000363.1:0-2049 GCA_964658355.1 Beijerinckiaceae bacterium | reverse complement strand
CGGATCGCGATCTTCGGCAGGATCGGGGCCGGGTGGCGCCCGTTCTGGTAGCCGAGGGCGTTCAACGAGACCATTGCCACGGCGCCGAGCGCGATCATGCAGCCAAACAGGGTGCCGGGGTTGCGCCGGCACATCCGGAGGGTTTCGCTGGCGACGGCACCGAGTATCGTCCGCCATTCCGAGGCGTCGGCGGCGGGGACGCGCGGCACCGGGCGGCGGGCGGTTCTGGCCGGGCGGGCGCTGCGGGCCTCGCCGGCGACGGTGATCTCGCGATGATCGCGCATCTCGGACATTCTGTCTCCTCGTTGCGTTTCGGTCAGCCGGCGCGGCGCAGACGCGCGGTCTCGTCGATCTCCCGCACCACCGTCGGCCCGGTTTCGAACAGGCCGAGCGGCAGTCGGACCACCGCACCGGAGACCGGCCCCGCGCCGGCCGATCGCACGCGTGCGGTCAGCGGCGCGGTGCCGAGCAGGCTGTCGGCTGGGCGGCAGGCCTTCGGCAGGCTGACGGTCACCGTGGTGCCCGCATCCGGCGCGCTCTCGATCGCGATCGTACCGCCGTGCAGGCCGACGAGGCCCTGCACCACGGACAGGCCGAGGCCGGTGCCCTCGTAGGTGCGCTTGTAGCCGCCGCTTCCGGCTTGAAAGAACGGCGTCCCCAGCCGCGGAAGGTCGTCTTCTTGGATGCCGATGCCGGTATCCGAGACGATCAGGTCGAGCCCGGCCGCGGTCCGCCGCAGCGAGACTTCGACGCGACCGCCGGCCGGCGTGAACTTCACCGCGTTCGAGATCAGGTTGATCAGGACCTGCCGGCAGGCGCGCGAATCGGCGGTGATCTCGATCGGGCCGGGCTCGGCGATCTGCACGAGGCCGACGCGCGCCGCATCGGCCTTGAGCTTCATCAGGTCGCAGCAGCTGCGCGTCAGCGCAGCGGCGTCGACCGTCTCGGGAGCATAGTCGAAGTTGCCGCTCTGGATCCGGCTCATGTCGAGCAGCGTGTTGACGACGTCCAGAAGGTGCTGGCCCGACGCGCCGATGATGCCGGCATATTCCCGCGCCCGCTCCGGCCCGAGCACCATCGCGCCCTCGCCGGCCAGGACCTCGGAGAAGCCGATGATGGCGTTGAGCGGCGTGCGCAGCTCGTGGGTGACATTGGCCAGGAAACGGCTCTTCACCTCGTCGGCACGCTCGGCCTCGGCGCGCGCACGCTCGAGCTCCTCCGCGTGGCGGCGATGCTCGGTCACGTCGCGGGTGACCGCCACCACGCCGGCCGGCCCGGACGGCCCCTGCGCGATCCGGTGGGCGCGCATCTCGACATGGATCAGCCGCGCGCCGTCCTGCCGCCGCGCGGTCGCGTCGACGTTGAGGCGCAGCTGCACCGTCGCCGGCTTGCCCAAAGCCGCGACGTCGCTGATCGCCTGCAGGAAGGCCGGGCGATCGGCGACATGGACCCGCTCCAGCAGACCGTGGCCGCGCAGACGCATCGCGTCGGTGCCGACGAGCGACTCGGCCGAGGCCGACGCTTCGATCACCCGGCCGTTGGCGTCGTGCCAAGTGACGAGATCGTCGATCGCCGCGAGCAGCATCCGGTCCCGAGCCTCGTTGTCGCGTATCCGCTTGCGCCATTGGCCCTCGTTGCGCATCTGCTCCAGCACCTGCGCGGCGACGTGGCCGATCGCGGTGATGGCGAAGACCGGCATCGCCACGGAGGCCGACAGCGCCATCGCCGGGTTTTCGATCATCCAGTTTCCGGTGAAGGCCACACCGAGGACGCCGGCCATGGCAAGAAGCGAGGCCGCGACAGTGGCTCGCTTCGAGCCCGAGACCACCGCCTCGAGCGGGATCGCGACGAGCCAGACGGTGGCCGCCGACTGTACGCCGCCGGTGAGGCCGGCAAGGCAGACGATCAGGCCGGTGAGGCCGGCCGACGACACCGCGTGGGCGACCCAGAGCGAACCGGTTCGCGACAGCAGCACGGCGGCGAGAACCGGAAGGAAAAGGCTGGCGATCGCCAGGACCTCGATGCCCGAAGGCACGCCGCGCCACAGCA
>CAZZZJ010000362.1:0-4210 GCA_964658355.1 Beijerinckiaceae bacterium | reverse complement strand
GTCCGCGAGATCTCGACGAGGCCGAGCACGGTCATCAGGCGGATGAAGCGGTCGATCTCCTCCGTCGCGCCGGTCAATTCGAACACGAAGGAGGTGAGCGTCGCGTCGAGCGTCTTGGCGCCGAAGGCGGCGGCGAGCCGGAGCGCCTCGCCGCGATGCTCGCCCTGCCCCGCCACCTTCACGAGGCAGAGCTCGCGCTCCAGCGCGCTGCCCTGGAGGGTCAGGTCGACGACCCGGTGCACGGGCACGAGGCGGTCGAGCTGGGCCTTGATCTGGTCGATCACCGCGTTGGTGCCGGTGGTGACGATGGTGATGCGCGAGAGGTGCCGCGCCTCCTCCGTCTCCGACACCGTCAGGCTCTCGATATTGTAGCCGCGCCCGGAGAACATCCCGGAGATGCGCGCGAGCACGCCCGGCTCGTTGTCGACGATCACGGCGAGCGTGTGCCGGTTCTGGGCCTCGATCCGGCCGGCATCGGGATAATGGGTGTTCATGGCGTTCATTGCGGGGCGCGTCCTCGTCGTCCAAATCTCTCGCGTCGCCGCGCATGCGGCGGGTCGCGGCCCGGCTTTGGAGCCGAGCCGCCGGGAAGCCTCAGACCAGCATCTTGCCTTCCTCGGAGATCACGTCGCCGAGTTCCATGCCGGTCTCGCCGAGGTAGTCGGAGAGCAGCATCTCGTTGTGCGCCTTCCCCGAGGGGATCATCGGGAAGCAGTTCTCGGTCTTGTCGACGATGCAGTCGAACACCACCGGTCCGTCATAGGCCAGCATCTCGGCGATCGCTCCGTCGAGCTCTCCCGGCTTGTCGCAGCGGATGCCCTTGGCGCCGTAGGCCTCCGCCAGCTTCACGAAGTCGGGCAGGCTCTCCGAGTAGCTCTGCGAGTAGCGCGAGCCGTGCAGCAGCTCCTGCCACTGGCGCACCATGCCCATGTACTCGTTGTTCAGGATGAAGATCTTCACCGGCAGGCGGTACTGCACCGCGGTCGAGAGCTCCTGCATGTTCATCAGGATCGAGGCTTCGCCCGCGATGTCGATGACCAGCCCTTTCGGATGCGCCAGCTGCGTGCCGATCGCGGCGGGCAGGCCGTAGCCCATCGTGCCGAGGCCTCCGCTCGTCATCCAGCGGTTCGGCTCCTCGAACTTGAAGTACTGTGCCGCCCACATCTGGTGCTGGCCGACCTCCGTCGTGATGTAGGTCTCGCGGCCGGTTTTCTGTTCGAGATTTCGGCACGCCTCGTACAGGCGCTGAACCGCATGCTGCGGCTTGATGATCGTGCCCGAGGGCCAGTAGGCGAGGCACTCGCGCGCCCGCCACGTGCGGATCTTGGAGAACCACCCGTCGAGGTTGGATTCGTCCGGCCGCGACGGCAGGGCGCGCCATCCCGCGAGCATGTCGGCGAGCACGCTCGCGCAATCGCCGACGATGCCGACGTCGACCTTGACCACCTTGTTGATCGAGGAGGCGTCGACGTCGATGTGGATCTTCTTGGAGAACGGCGAGAATGCGTCGAGCCGGCCGGTGATGCGGTCGTCGAACCGGGCGCCGACGCAGATCATCACGTCGCACTCGTGCATCGCGAGATTGGCCTCGTAGGTCCCGTGCATTCCGAGCATGCCGAGGAACTTGTCGTCGGAGGCCGGGAACGCGCCGAGCCCCATCAGGGTCGAGGTGACCGGATATCCCGTCTCGGCCACGAGCTCGCGCAGCAGCCGCGAGGCTTCGGGGCCGGAATTGATCACGCCGCCGCCGGTATAGAAGACCGGCCGGCGTGCGCCCGCCATCAGCTCGACGGCCGCGCGGATCTTGTCCGCATCGCCCTTGACGGCCGGCTTGTAGGTCTTGTGCCCGTCGACCGAGGGACGCTCGTAGAGCCCGCTCGCGAACTGGATGTCCTTAGGCAGGTCGACGACGACGGGGCCGGGGCGGCCGTGCGAGGCGACGTAGAAGGCCTCGTGCAGGATGCGCGGCAGGTCGTCGATCGATTTGACGAGGTAGTTGTGCTTCGTGCAGTGGCGCGTGATGCCGACCGTGTCGCATTCCTGGAACGCGTCGGTGCCGATCAGGTGCGTCGGGACCTGCCCCGTGATGCAGACGAGCGGGATCGAATCGAGCAGCGCGTCGGTCAGCCCGGTGATGATGTTGGTCGCGCCGGGACCCGAGGTGACGAGGACGCAGCCGACCTTGCCCGAGGAGCGGGCATAGCCCTCGGCGGCATGCACCGCGCCCTGCTCGTGGCGGACCAGCACGTGCTTGAGCGCGTCCTGATGAAAGAGCGCATCGTAGATCGGCAGCACCGCGCCGCCGGGATACCCGAACAGCGTGTCGACACCCTGATCCTGGAACGCCCGGATGACCATCTCGGCCCCGGTCATGACCTCGCCGCCCATCGTCTTCCTCCTGCTCGCCTAAGCTTGGTCTTCGTCGTCTCGATGTCGTCGATCGGGCGCGGGCAACAAAAAAGGGCCCCGTGAGGGACCCTGCATGCGCCACCGCCCGGATCGCGGCCCTGAATTCAGGGCCGCCCCGTCGGTGGCGCTTCCGCTACGATAAGGATCGTCTTCATCGCGATCGATCTTTCGTCCAACGCGACCGCCCGCATGGCGCCCCGCGTGAAAAGTGACGGGTGTCTTAGCGAAGGCCGCAGCGATGGTCAACGGCCTCCCAAGTCTTTGCCGCCGCCCCGTCCGACGGTCCGGCGCGCGCGGGGCCGCACGCCGCGATTGCTCCGCACCGGCGCGCGGCCTATCACCCATCCTCGACGTCCATTTCCAAGCGAGCGCGAGAGCACGGAACGCCGGTGGCCCAGCCCGAGACGGCCTCGCTCAGCTACCTGCTCCTCGACGTCGCGGGCACGCCCTGCGCCCTGCCGCAGGCCGCGGCCGGCGAGGTATTGCCGCTGCCGGACCTGTTCCGGCCGCCGGCCTGCGGCGGCTGGCTCTCGGGGTTCCTCAACTTCGGCGGCGTGCCGGTTCCGGTGATCGACCTCGCCAGCCTGCTCGGCCTCAGGGCGAGCGCGCACGAACCCGGACCCTACGCCCATCTGGTCCTGGCCCCGGGCGCGGCCGGGGCCTGGCTCGTCGACCGCGTGACCGACCTCGTGACGGTCGCAGCCGACGCGATCCGGCCCGTGCCGGCGGAGCGAAGCCTGAACGGCTGCGTCGCCGCGGAGATCGTCCGGGGCGACCGGATGATCCATGCCCTCGACCCGGCACGCCTGCTCACCGCCGAGGAGCGTGCCCGGGTCGGCGACCTGACGCGGGCCGCCGAGGCGCGGCTCGCCGCCCTGCCGGCCGCCTGAGCGGGAGGCGCGAGACCCCATGCGGCGGCCCTCCGGTCCGAGCCCTCACGCCGATCCAGGCTACGCGGCCCTGAAGGCGCGGATCATCGCGCGCACCGGCCATCACTACTATGCCGACAAGGACGACCTGTTGTTCGACCGCCTGCGGCGTCGGTTCAAGGCCTGCAACGTGGCCGATGCCGCGGCCTACGATGCGCGCCTGAACGAGGGCGCCGGCGAATGGGCGGCGCTCGAGGCCGAGATCACCATCGGCGAGACCTTCTTCTTCCGCTACGCCGAGCAGTTCGCCGCGCTCCGCGAGACCATCCTGCCCGGCCTGATCGCGGGGCGCGAGACCGAACGCAGCCTGCGGGTCTGGAGCGCCGGCTGCTCCACCGGCGCCGAGCCCTACTCGGTGGCGATCCTGCTGCACCAGCTCCTCGGGCCGGACCTTCCCGACTGGCGGATCGCGATCGTCGGGACCGACATCAGCATCGCGGCGCTCGCCACCGCGCGGGCCGCCGAATACGGGCGCTGGGCGCTGCGGACGCTGCCGCTGGAGGAACGGCTGCGCCATTTCCATCGCGTTCCGGCTAGCCCCGGTGCGACGCGCGAGGGCGGATACGCGTTGCGGCCGGAGTTTCGGCGGATGGTGCGCTTCGAACGCCAGAACCTGATGAGCCTGCTCGACGGCACCGTGCCGGAGGGTTTCGACGGCTTCGATCTGATCCTCTGCCGCAATGTCCTGATCTACTTCAGCGCAGAGACCGTCGCCGGAATCGTGCGGGCGCTGGGACGGCGTCTGCGGCCCGGCGGCTGGCTGCTGATCGGCCATGCCGAGCCTCACCCTGCCTTCGCGGGCTGGTTCGAGGCGGTGAACCTTCCCGGCACCGTCGCCTATCGCCGTCCGCTCGAATCGGTCCTCGCGCCTG
>CAZZZJ010000361.1:0-4211 GCA_964658355.1 Beijerinckiaceae bacterium | reverse complement strand
TCGCGGTGCAGTTCGCGATGATCAAGGCCGGGTTGAAGGCCTCGGACGCACCGCTCATCGGCGTCGGCGGCGGGGCGGGCGCCATCGCGGCGATCAAGCGCGGTGAGATCGATGCGATCGCGCACCTCGATCCGGTGATCGCCAAGCTGGAAGCCGACGGCGACATCCGGATCCTCGTCGACACCCGCACCGAGGCCGGGACCCGCGCCCTGTTCGGCGGTCCGAACCCGGCGGCGGTGGTCTACACCAAGAAGGACTGGATCGAGCATCACCCGGCCGCGATGCAGAAGGTCGTCAACGCTTTCGCCAAGGCGCTCAGATGGATCGCCGCCGCATCGCCTGAGGCGATCGCCGACCTCGTGCCGGCCACCCACCAGTTCGGCGACCGTGCGCTCTACGTGCAGGCGGTGAAGAACTCGCTGGCAAGCTACTCGCGCACCGGAAGCCCCACGTGGGAGGGCATGACCAGCGTCCTCGACCTGGTGCGGACGCTGGACGCGGAACTGCAGGGCGCTGCCATCGACCTCGACACCACCTTCGACGACCGCTTCATCAAGCGCGCGATGGGTTGAACTGGGATTTGGCGGGTCGGGAGAGGCGAGCGCAGGTTCCTCCCGACGCTCGCCGACGCGCGGCTTACCCTCTCCCGCAAAGGGGGGAGGAAGGATGCGGTGACGCCGGGAGGGTCGCCGGACATCCCGTCAGCGGCGCCCGCCGCCGCCCTTGTATTTCGGCTTCTGGCCGCCGAGCCCCTGGGTCGAGCGCGGCTTCGGCCGCTCGACCCAGGGCACCGCGCCGGCGGGCAGCTCGCGGTCTGTGCCCGGACCCATGTTGTCCAGCGTCGGCTTCGAGATCCGCGTGCCCGAGCCGCGCGGCGCCTTTCGACCGTACTTGCCGGCATCGCGTTCGACGTCGGCTTGCCGCGCCATCGGATCGTCGGAGATCATCAGCTCCGTCGCCTGCAGCCGCTTGAGCTCGTCGCGCAGGCGCGCGGCCTCCTCGAAGTCGAGGTCTGCGGCCGCCGTCCGCATCCGCTTCTCCAGGTCGGCCATCACCGCCTTGAGGTTGTGGCCGACGGTGATCTCCGCCATGCCGGTATCGACCTGGACGTGGTCGCGCTCGAACACGCTGCTCAGGATGTCGCTGATGCCCCGCTTCACGCTCTGCGGCGTGATGCCGTGCTCGAGATTGTAGGCGAGCTGCTTCTGCCGCCGCCGCTCGGTCTCCGCCATCGCCCGCTCCATCGAGCCGGTGATCTGGTCGGCGTAGAGGATGCAGCGTGCGTCGGCATTGCGGGCGGCGCGGCCGATCGTCTGCACCAGCGAGGTCTCGGAGCGCAAAAAACCCTCCTTGTCGGCATCTAGGATGCAGACGAGCGCGCATTCCGGGATGTCGAGGCCCTCGCGCAGCAGGTTGATGCCGATCAGCACGTCGAAGGCGCCGAGCCGCAGGTCGCGGATGATCTCGATGCGCTCAAGGGTGTCGATGTCGGAGTGCATGTAGCGCACGCGCACGGAATTCTCGTGCAGGTACTCCGTCAGGTCCTCGGCCATGCGCTTGGTCAGGGTGGTGACCAGGGTGCGGTAGCCGGCCTGTGCCACCTCGCGGACCTCGCCGAGCAGGTCGTCGACCTGCGAGCGCGCCGGGCGGATCTCGATCACCGGGTCGACGAGGCCGGTGGGGCGGATCACCTGCTCGGCGAAGACGCCGCCGGTCTGCTCCATCTCCCACTTGCCCGGCGTCGCCGAGACGTTGACCGTCTGCGGCCGCATCGCGTCCCATTCCTCGAAGCGCAGGGGCCGGTTGTCCAGGCACGAGGGGAGGCGGAAACCGTACTCGGCGAGCGTCGCCTTCCGGCGGAAGTCGCCCCGGTACATGCCGCCGATCTGCGGCACGGTGACGTGGCTCTCGTCGGCGAACACCAATGCGTTGTCGGGCAGGTATTCGAACAGGGTCGGCGGCGGCTCGCCGGGCTTGCGGCCGGTGAGGTAGCGCGAATAGTTCTCGATGCCGTTGCAGGCGCCGGTGGCCTCGATCATCTCGATGTCGAAGGTGCAACGCTGCTCGATCCGCTGGGCCTCGATCAGGCGGCCCATCTTCGTCAGCTCCGCGACGCGGCCGTTGAGCTCGTGCTTGATCCCCTTGATCGCCTGCTGCAGCGTCGGGCGCGGCGTGACGTAGTGCGAGTTGGCGTAGACCTTCACGAACTTGAGCTCGTTGATCTTCTTGCCGGTCAGCGGATCGAACTCGACGATTCCCTCGATCTCGTCGCCGAACAGGCCGATGCGCCAGCCGCGGTCCTCCAGGTGGGCAGGCCAGAGCTCGATCACGTCGCCGCGCACCCGGAATGTGCCGCGGGCGAAGTCCGACTGGATGCGCTTGTACTGCAGCGCCACGAGGTCGGCGACGAGCTGGCGCTGCTCGATCTTCTCCCCGAGAGACACCGTGAACGACATCGCGGTGTAGGTCTCGACCGAGCCGATGCCGTAGATGCACGAGACCGAGGCGACGATGATGACGTCGTCGCGCTCCAGCAGGGCCCGGGTCGCGGAGTGCCGCATCCGGTCGATCTGCTCGTTGATCGAGGATTCCTTCTCGATGAAGGTATCCGACCGCGGCACGTAGGCCTCAGGCTGATAATAATCGTAATACGATACGAAATATTCGACCGCATTGTCGGGAAAGAACGATTTGAACTCGCCGTAGAGCTGAGCCGCCAGCGTCTTGTTCGGGGCGAGGATCAAGGCGGGGCGCTGCGTCTCCTCGATAATCTTCGCCATCGTGAAGGTCTTGCCCGAACCGGTGACGCCGAGCAGCACTTGGTCGCGCTCGTTCGCGTTCACGCCCTTCACCAGCTCGGCGATGGCGGCGGGTTGGTCGCCGGCCGGCGTGAACTCGGATTCGAGGCGGAACGGCTTGCCACCTTCCGATTTCGCAGGCCTGTCCGGCCGGTGCGGCACCCAGGTCTGCCCGTCCTTGAAGAGCGGGTTGCCCTCTTCGAGCAACCGCTGCAGGGCGTCCACCGTAGCGGAGACGCCGTCAGAGGCGAGCGAGTCCCGATCCGGTTCGCCCTCGGGCGCCGGCCCATCCTCGGGTGGGATCATGCCGAGCGCCTGGGCGAGGGCCGGGTCGACCTCGCCACCGGGCGCGATCGTGAAGCCGCGCTGCGGCGCCTCGTCGAATCCGCCGGGTTCGGTCGGATGGGGCTTCGAGGGCGGGTTCGCCTTCGCTTTGGCCGGCTTGCGCTGACCCGGCCGCGGGAGCTCGGCCGGCCGCTCGGACTGGATCTGGGGCTTGCGTGCGAGCGCCGGGCTCAGGAGCTGCGCCAGGAACGGATCGAGCGGCTGCACGTCCGGTCGGTCGGCTTTCCCGGTCGCGGAAACGTGCCGGGGCTTCTTGGGAATTGCCATGGGCCAAATATGGCGCGGCCTGTCGCTCGACGGAAGAGGTCCGAAGCTCCGTTCGGGCTGCGATGCGCTTGTCGGCGTGCCGGGGGTAAGACGCACTTCGCGATCCATCCGCCGCAATGCCGCCGGCTTGCGCGACCACACGCCACCTGAGCGGTGGGCAGGCCGGACCGCTGGAAGCCTAAAGGATGATGAACTTCGTTCTCGGAGCCGTGGCGGGAGCGCTGATCGCCTGCATCGCGACGATCTCGGCTGCCCGCAATCCGGAGGTACAGGGCCGGCTCGGCCTGTTGCCGCCGGCGCCCGTCTCGTTGATGGCCGTCTCGCCGCGTCCGGACCCTGTGTGCCCGCCCGTCGTCAGCGCCGGGCCGAGCATCGGCACGCAGGAGATGTTGTTCAACAAACGCCGTTTCTGGTCGGTCGTCCCCTGATCGACCGCCGACGCCGAGACGTTCAGATGCTGCTGAGCAGAAACATCAACATCGTCGTGGCTGCCGTGGTGCTCAGGAAACCGACCAGGGCGGCGGCGAAGGACGGGCCGGTCGAGGCGGTGAAGGTCTGGGTATCGGAGGTCATGGCGGCTGGCCTTGTCGGCGACGTGCTGCGTCGCGCTCGATGGGAAGATGCCCGGAACGAAATCGGTTTGCGGTGCGAACCCGCACCTGGTCAGTCGCAGCGGTTTACGCGTTTGGCGATGCGAAGGTTTCGGAGTTCCGTGCGAAGATCGATCGCCACAACGCCGGCGCCGCAATCCTCGAAGGCGTCGCGGGCATCGTTGTAACGATCCCCGATCTCGTCGAGGGT
>CAZZZJ010000360.1:0-4215 GCA_964658355.1 Beijerinckiaceae bacterium | reverse complement strand
ACCGCATCGAGCTTCCTGGCCAAGCGCTACGGCCGCAAGGCGTTCTTCATCGCCAGCGTCGCCTTGTTCACCGTCGCCTCCATCGCCTGCGGCTTCGCCTGGGACCTCAACTCGCTGCTGGTGTTCCGGGTGATCCAGGGGCTGGGCGGCGGCGGCATGGCGCCGCTGGCTCAATCGATCCTCGCCGATTCCTTCCCCCCCGCGAAGCGCGGGCAGGCCTTCGCGCTCTACGGGCTCGCCATCGTCGTCGCGCCGGTGGTCGGGCCGACGCTCGGCGGCTGGCTGTCCGACAACGTCTCCTGGCACTGGTGCTTCCTGATCAACGGGCCGGTCGGCGTCATCGCGCTGGCGCTCATGTGGTGGCTGCTGGAGGATCCGGAATCGGCGGTGAAGGAGCGCAAGGCCCTGCGGAAGAAGGGCATCCGCTTCGACGTGGTCGGCTTCCTGCTGGTCGCGACCTTCCTCGGCTCTCTGGAGGTCTGCCTCGACGAGGGCCAGCGCAAGGACTGGTTCGGGTCACCGCTGATCCAGGTCTTCGGAATCCTCACGGTGATCTCGTTCATCGCGATGATCCCGTGGCTGCTAAGAGCGAAGAACCCGGCCGTCGACCTCCGCCTGCTGGGGAAGCGGCAGTTCGGCTCCTGCTTCCTCGTGATGCTCGCAACCGGTGCGATCCTGATCGCGACCACGCAGTTCATCCCGCAGATCACCCAGGACTATTACGGCTACACCGCCACGATCTCGGGCCTCGTCCTCGCGCCGGGGGGACTCGTCACCGTGGCGATGATGCTGGTGATCGGTCAGGTGTCCGGCTACTTCCAGCCGAAATGGCTGATCGCCACCGGCGCGACGATCGTCGCCCTGGCCATGTACGACCTGACTCGCCTGAACGGCGACACGACGTTCTGGTTCTTCGCCTGGTCGCGGATCTACATCGGCATCGGCCTGCCGATGATCTTCATCTCGATCACCGCGGCCTCTTACGAGGGCATCGACAAGTCGCAGACCGACCAGGCTTCGGCGCTGATCAACGTGGCGCGCAACGTCGGCGGATCGCTGGGCGTATCACTGGCCCAGAACATCCTCGCCTATCGCAGCCAGTTCCATCAAAGCCGGCTTTCGGAGAGCATCACGCCGACGAGGCCGGCCTACCAGGAGACCATGCGGCAGGCGACGCAGTACTTCACCGTCCACGGCACGCCCGGCGTCGACGCGCAGGGACAGGCGACGGCGTGGATCGGGCAGCAGCTCGCGATCCAGACGGCCTACTTCGCCTATATCGACGTGTTCTGGGCGCTCTGCCTGGTTTCGGCCTCCGCCGTCCCTCTGGCGATGATCCTCAAGCGGGTCGAGCGCGGCGGCGAGGCGCCGGCGGGCCACTGAAGAGGCGGGTCGCTCGATCCTGCGGGAACGGCGATCCGCCAGCGCGCTCATTGACGATGGTCGGTTCGACAGCCTCCGCGGCATGGCTTACCGATCCGGCCAAGGCCCGTAGCGGCCCAAAAAAGTGTTCAGCGGGAGGAAGCCGTCGTGCCGCGTCCGTTCGAAGCGATCTCCACCGTGGCAGCCTTGGCGGCTCTCTCGCTCGCTCTCCCGGCGCAGGCTGCCGGGCCTTCCGGCGACTGGCCGATGTTCGGGCACGACCATTCGAACCGGAATTTTTCCGACCTCGCAGCGATCGATCGAAGCAACGTCGCGCGTCTCCGGCCCGCGTGGATGTTCCAGACCGGGATCACCGGTTACTTCCAGTCGCAGCCGGTGATGGTCGACGGCACGCTCTACCTCTCGACCACGCAGAACAACGTCGCCGCCCTCGATGCGACGTCGGGCAAGGTCCTGTGGACCTACACGCACAAGCCGCGCACCGAGAAGATCTTCGGGCCGCCCTCGAACCGCGGCGTCGCGGTCTCCGGCGGCCTCGTCTTCGAGGCGACCATGGACGGTCGGGTGATCGCGCTCGACGCGAAGTCCGGCAAGGTCGTCTGGGACCGCGAGGCGGTTCGGCCGGAGGAGGGCGAGTCGGAGACCGCCTCCGGGCTGACGGCGCAACTCGGCGGCAAGCCGGTCCAGGGCTCGAGCCGGCTCGGCTTCAAGATGCCGCCGCTGGTGGCCGAGGGGCTCGTCATCGTCGGCGTCAGCGGCGCCGGCTACGGGCTCCACGTCGAGGACGAGAAGGGCGGCCTCGACGGCGGCTCGGTCGTCGGGATCGAGGGCGGCTACGGCCGCCGCGGCTGGCTGGCCGCCTACGACGCCGCGAACGGCGAGGAGCGCTGGCGCTGGTACGTCACCAAGGCCGAGGGTTGGGAGGGCGGATACGTCGAGACCACGGCGGACGGGGTCCCGCTCCATCGCGACATCGCGGCCGAGAAGGCGGCGGCGCCGGCCAACCGCGGGGCGTGGCGGGTCGGCGGCGGCTCGCTGTGGATGACCCCGGCCTACGACGCCGATCTCGGCCTGATCTATCTCGGCACCGGCAACCCGGCGCCGCAGAACTTCGGGCTCTCGCGGCCGGGCGACAACCTCTACACCATGAGCCTCGTGGCGCTCGACGTGAAGACCGGGAGCTTGCGCTGGTACTACCAGCAGGTGCCGCACGACGAGTGGGGCTACGACGTGGCGAGCCCGCCCTTCCTGCTCGACCTCCAGGGCAAGGACGGCCCCGTGAAGGCGGTCGCCTCCGCGAGCAAGACCGGCTGGATCTACGTTCACGACCGCGCCACCGGCAAGCTGCTCGAGCGCTCGGCGCCGCTGGTCGCCCAGAAGAACCTGTTCGAACCCCCGACCGCCGAGGGCGTCGTGGTCGCTCCGGGACCGCTCGGCGCCGTGTCCTGGCCGCCGACCGCCTACGACAGGGCATCCGGGCTCGCCTACGCCCAGGTCCGGCACGCGGCGACGACCTACACGGTCAAGACCGTGCCCGGGGGGCCAGGCCGACCGGAGATCCGCTACACCGAGACCGGCGAGGCGAAGGGCGAGCCGAGCTTCAGCACGCTCACGGCCGTCGACCTCGCCAAGGGTGGCGCGATCGCGTGGTCGGAGACGTCCACGAGCCGGCTCGCCGGCGGCACGCTGGCGACCGCCGGCGGCCTCGTCTTCTCCGGCGAGGAGGACGGCCATCTCGATGCGCACGATGCCGCCACGGGCAAGATCCTGTGGCGATTCCAGTGCGGCGCCGGCATCAGCGGCCCGGCGATCACGTACAGCCTCGACGGGAAGCAATACCTCGCGGTCGCCGCAGGCGGCTCGTCGTTCACCAAGGCCTCGGGCTTCGGCACCGGCGACGCATTGGTGGTGTTCGCGCTGCCCGACTGAGCGACCCGCCGGGCGATCGGACCGCGATGCGCCTCACGCAACGCGGACTGCCCGCGCGACCGCGCGGCGGAGGTCGTCCGCCGGGCGTCACCGGTTCAGCTTCCCGATCGGAATCGGCGAGCTCGGATCTCAGCCCTTCGGCCGCGCCTGGAGGATCGCCGCGCGGACGAACGGACGCTTCAGCGCGATGCCGACATCCTCGCGTTCCATGAAGACCCGTGCGCCCTGGTGGTTGCGCACCGCCTTCATCAGGTTCAGCCGATAGCCCTGCTTGAACACGAAGATCGGCGGCAGCGGATCGGCGAGGTACGCGGCGACCGCCGCGTCGACCTCCTCTTCGGCGATGTGGCGCGAGGCGCAGAGGTCGCCGACGGTCTGGAAATCGTTCATCGTCTCGACATAGGACGTCGCGCGCTCCCTGTCGCCGCCCCGCGCCCGCCAGCGTTTTGCCGCGATCGCGCCTGTGCCAGGATCGCGCGACGCCGCGCGCTTCGATCCGCGGCGGGAGGTCGACCCGATGCCACCGGACGAGACCGCGAACCCGGGGCCGGGCGCCCCGCCGACGCAGCAACCCTCCGATCGCGGACCGCCGGTGATCCGGACGATCGCGATGCCGTCCGACACCAATCCGGCAGGCGACATCTTCGGCGGCTGGCTGATGGCGCAGATGGATCTCGCCGCCGGCAACGTCGCGGCCCGCCGCGCGCGCGGGCGCTGCGCCACGATCTCGGTCGAGGCGATGACCTTCCACCACCCGGTCTTCGTCGGCGACGAGGTCAGCCTCTACGCCTGGATCCTCGGCGTCGGGCGGAGTTCGATCCGCATCCAGGTCGAGGTCTGGCGGCGCGAGCGCGAGAGCGAGGCGACGATGCGGGTGACGCAGGCGCTGTTCACCTTCGTCGC
>CAZZZJ010000359.1:0-4216 GCA_964658355.1 Beijerinckiaceae bacterium | reverse complement strand
AGTGCGGCTACTGCACCCCCGGGATGCTGGTCGCCGCCCGCGACCTCGTCATCCGCCTGCCCGAGGCCGACGAGCGCCGCATCCGCGCCGGGCTTTCGGGCAACCTCTGCCGCTGTACCGGCTACGCCGGCATCGTCCGGGCCGTGCGCATGGTGATCGCCGAGCGCCGGGGGAGGGGCATTCCCGCCGCGGCGCATGGCGGCGCGGATGCCGTGCGCGCGCTCGGGCCCGTCGGCGCCAGGACCGGGACGACCTCCGCCGCGGGCGCGACGCCCGCCGCTTCCCGCCCACCGGTCGCGGCCCCCGCCGCAATCCTCGACGTCGCGGACGACTTCGAGCCCGCGCATCGCTTCGCGCAGGCCTTCGCCGTCGCCCATCCCCCCGAGGCGGTGTTCGCCCTGTTCGGGGATGTGGCGGCCGTCGCCGCCTGCCTGCCGGGCGCCGTGCTCACAGGCACGCCGCGGCCGGATGCGGTCGAGGGCGCGCTCCACGTGCGGATCGGGCCGATCACGGCGCGCTTCGCGGGTCGGGCGCGGATCTGGCGCGACGCGCCCGCCCGCTCCGGCCGGATCCTGGGGGCCGGCAGCGACGCGGGCGGACGCTCCGCCACGGAGGGCGAGATCCGGTATCGGATCGAACCCGGCGAGGCCCCCGGCACGGCGCAGGTGGTGCTCGCGGTCGGCTACACCCTGAAGGGGCCGCTGGCACAGTTTGGCCGCCCCGGGCTCGTGCGCGATCTCGCGGGGCGGCTCACGGCCGAATTCGCGCGCAACCTGGAAGCCCGGCTGTCCGGCGTGGCGCCCGAACCGCCGGCCGACCTCCATCCGATCCGCCTGATCCTCGGCCTGCTGCTCGATCCGCTGCGCCGGTGGTTCGCCGCGTGGCGCGGGCCGCGGCCCTGACCTTCGCCCTTCGCCTCACGACGCCCCGGAGACCGACATGACCCGCAAGACCCTCGCGCCCGCTCTGGCCCTGTCGCTGGTCCTCGCATCGAGCACGGCCTACGCGCAGGCGATCCGCATCGGCGTCAACGAGCCGCTCACCGGAGCGTTCGCGGCGTCCGGCACCTACGTGGTCAACGGCGCGAAGATCGCGGCCGACGAGATCAACGCCAAGGGCGGCGTGCTCGGGCGCAAGATCGAACTCGTCATCGAGGACAACAAGAGCAACCCCACCGAGGCCGCGGCGGTGGCCGAGAAGCTGATCACCAGCGACAAGACCCCGGTGCTGATGGGCGCTTGGGGCTCCAGCCTGACGCTGGCCGTGATGCCCAAGCTCGCCGACTACGAGACGGCGATGCTGGTGGAGACCTCGTCGTCCGGCAAGATCACCACCTCCGGCAACCCGTACGTCTTCCGCATCTCGCCGCCCTCGTCCCTCGAGGCCGAGACGTTCGCGCCGATGGTCGCCAAGCTCGGGCTGAAGAAGGTCGACTTCCTCATCCTGAACAACGATTTCGGCCGTGGGGCCGCGGCCGACTTCGGCACGATGCTCAAGGGCAAGGGCGTCGCCGTCGGACTCGTCGAGACCATGGACCAGGGGGCGCAGGACATGAGCGCCCAGCTGTCCAAGCTGAAGGCCTCCGACAGCGATACCATCATGATCACCAGCGCCGTCGACCAGCTGGTGCTGATCTTCAAGCAGATGGCCGCGCTCGGCCTCAAGAAGCGGATCATCACCACAGGCGGCTCGCAGAACCCGGACCAGATCATCGCCCAGGCCGGCAGCGCCGCCGACGGCACGATGCACCTGACGACCTTCCTGCCCTGGTTCCCCGAGAAGACCCCCAACCCGCAGGCCACCGCCTACTTCATCGGCGAATGGCGGAAGCGCGGCTTCCAGTTCGCCGGCGTCACCGAGAGCTTTCGCGGCTACGACGGCATCCGGGCGATCGCGCAGGCGATCGAGAAGGCGGGTTCCGCCGAGCCCGCCGCGATCACGAAGGCGTTCTGGTCGGTCGACTTCACCGGGCTCAACGGCCCGATCCGCTTCGCGAAGGCCGGCCCCGCCGGCAAGGAGAGCGGGCAGAGCAAGCCCGACGTCTACCTGATCGAGATCCGGGACGGGAAGGTCGCGGTTCCGACCCTCTGACGCCGCCAGCCCGATCGATCCCGGCCGGCACCGAGCCCGGCCGGGCCCGCCCGCGACGGACAGGGATTGCCCGATGACCGAATTCTACCAGCATCTCCTCAACACCCTGGTCCTCGGGGGCACCTATGCGCTCCTCGGGATCGGGCTGACGCTGATCTTCGGGATCATGAACGTCGTGAACTTCACCCACGGGGCGCTCTACACGGTGGGGGCTTACCTCACCTACCTCGCGGTGGCCGCGCTCGGACTGAACTTCTTCCTGGCGCTGCCGGCGGCGATCCTCGGGGGCCTCGTCCTCGGGGCCGCGATCGAACGCGTGCTGCTGCGGCCTTTGCGCGGCTCCGACATCGACACGACCATGCTGGTGATGATCGGGGCCGGCATCGTGCTGCAATCGGGCACGCTCTGGCTGTTCGGCGGCGTCGCCAAGGCGATCCCGACGCCGTTTCCAGAGGCACCGCTCCAGATCGGGCCGGTTTCCGTCTCGTGGCTCCGCCTGTTCGTCCTCGGCGCGGCGCTCGCCCTGATCGTGCTCACCTACGTCCTGATCAACCGCACCCGGCTCGGCCTCGCCATGCGAGCGGCCTTCCAGGACCACGACACCGCCGCCCTGATGGGGGTCAACGTGCGGCTGATCGACACCGCGACCTTCGCCATCGGGTCGAGCCTCGCCGCCGCCGCGGGCGCGCTCCTCGGCCCCGTCTACGTGGTGTTCCCGCAGATGGGCGGGATGGCCGAGCTGAAGGCCTTCGCCATCGTCATCCTCGGCGGGCTCGGCAACATCACCGGCGCCGCGATCGGCGGCTTCATCCTGGCGCTCGCCGAGGAACTCGGCGCCGGCTACATCTCCTCGGGCTATCGCGACGCGATGGGCTTCCTGATCATCATCGCGGTGCTGGTGTTCAAGCCGACCGGGCTGTTCGCACGGGCGGAGCGCATCGGATGACCCGGCTCGCTCCCCTCGCCATCCTGGCGGTCCTCGGCCTGCTGCCGCTGGCCCTCGGAACCAACCCGTATCTCCTCAACGCGCTGATCACGACCGGCATCCTGATCGTCGCGGCCATGAGCCTGAACCTGCTGCTCGGCTTCACCGGGCAGCTCAGCCTTGGGCACATCGCGTTCTTCGGCATCGGCGCCTACGTCAGCGCCCTGACGAGCCTCGGCTTCGACGTCGATCTCGGCTTCGGCCTGCGCGTCGTGCACGAGCCCTGGCCGGCGGCGATCGGCTTTCCCCTGGCGATCCTGGCGGCAGGCGCGTGCGGCTGGCTCGTCGGGCGGCTGTCGTTCCGGGTGCGCGGGGCCTACTTCGTCATCGTCACGATCTCGTTCGCCGAAGTCGTGCGGCTCGTGGCGCTGAACTGGGTGGAACTGACCCAGGGGCCGCTCGCGCTCACCGGCATCCCGGCCTTCACCCTCGGCCTGCCGGGGCTCGGCACCTGGACCCTGAAGACCAAGCTGCAGAACTACTACCTCGTCCTCGCGGTCGGCACGCTCTGCTACCTGATCGTCGCCCGCCTCGTCGGCTCGCGCTTCGGCCGGGCGATGCGCGGGCTCAAGGAGAACGAGTCGCTCGCGCTCTCGGTCGGCATCGATGCGACCCGCACGCTCACCATCGCCGCGGTGATCTCGGCGGGAATGGCGGGCGCCGCCGGCAGCCTCTACGCGCACTATCTGCGCATCATCGACCCGGACGTGTTCCAGTTCTCCACCACCGTCACGATGGTGATCATGGTGGTCGGCGGCGGCAAGGGCACCCTGCTCGGCCCGATCGTCGGCGGGGTGATCTTCGGGATGCTGCCGGTGGCGCTCCGCCCCGTGATGGCGCCGGAAGCGCAGTGGATGGTCTACGGCCTCGTCCTCATCGCGATCCTGTTCGTGATGCCGAAGGGCATCGTGCCGGGACTGGCCGGCCTCGTGCGCCGGCGCGCCGCGCCGGCCCCCGCCGCGCGCGCCGCCGAGGTGCACCCATGAGCGCGCCCCTCCTGGCGATCGACCATGTCGGGGTGCGCTTCGGCGGCCTCTTGGCCATCGCCGACCTGCATTTCGACGTCCATCCGGGCGAGATCGTCAGCCTGATCGGCCCGAACGGGGCCGGGAAGACCACCGCCTTCAACGTGATGACCGG
>CAZZZJ010000358.1:0-4224 GCA_964658355.1 Beijerinckiaceae bacterium | reverse complement strand
ACGCGATGATCGACATGGCGGTGATGAAGCTCGGCCAGAAGCGCGAGGCGCTGGTCGTCTCGGCCCCCAACGTCGACCTGACCTGGAAGCTCGGACCGGACGAGGTGAAGAAGGCCGATGCCTACGCCCGGCACATGCTCGCCTTGAAGCAGATCAAGCGACTGCCGGAGCCGGGCTTCATCGACACGCGGTTCGTCGATGCGATGCGAGACGCCTGAAGAAGATCGAAGGAGCCGCGCGCGTCTCCCTTCATCCTCTGCGGGGGGCGTGTGGGGCTCGCGTGAGCGAGGGTCGGGAGAGGGGAGCGCGTTCTCCGGCATCGTCGCTCCCCTCTCCAGACTTAGTTTGCGGGCCAACCCTCCCCCGCAGAGGGGCGAGGGAAGAGGCCCGGGTCCTGAAACACCAGCGACCGGAGGTTGCGATGGACGACGCGATACGGGCCCTTCCCGTCGATGCGGCACCGGCCCGCCCGCCCCTCGGGCTCGGCGCGCTCAGACGCCTGAAGACCCCCGCCCTGGCGCTCGCCATCCCGGCAGCGCTCGCCCTCGTCTGGCACCTCGCCACCGTCGGAAAGCCCTACAGCCTGATCCCGCCGCCCGCCGAGGTCTGGACCGAGATGCGGGATCTGGCCTTCGGCGGGATCAACGACGACGCCTTCAGCGGCACCCTGTGGACGCATCTGGCCGCGTCGCTCGCCCGCGTCTTCGGCGGGTTCGCGCTGGCCGCCGCCGCCGCGCTGCCCCTGGGCCTTCTGATCGGCCGCGTGCCGCTGATGCGGGCGCTGCTCGACCCGACCTTCCAGATCCTGCGGCCGGTGCCCGTCACCGCGTGGCTGCCGTTGGCGATGATCCTGTTCGGGTTGGGGCCGCGCTCGGCCTACTTCCTGGTCTTCCTCGGTGCGTTCTATCCGATCCTCGTCAACACGATCTTCGGCGTGCGCTCGGTGGAGCCGCGGCTGTTCGAGGCCGCCGCCATGCTCGGCTGCACCGGGACCGCACAGTTCGCCCGCGTCGTTCTGCCGGCCGCCCTCCCCTCGATCTTCACCGGCCTGCGCCTCGGCCTCGGCTTCGCCTGGGTCGTCATCGTCGTGGGCGAGATGACCGGCGTGCAGACCGGCCTCGGCGCGATCATCATGGAGGCGCGCCAGCTCTCGCGCACCGAGATCGTCATCTGCGGCATGGTGGTGATCGGGATCGCCGGGTTCGTGTCCGACCGGATCGTCATGGAGATCGGCCGCCGCCTGCTCTCGTGGAGCCCAGCACATGGATAATCCCGATGGCTGACCCGACCCTGCCGATCGTCGACGTGCGCGACGTCTCGAAGACCTATCGCGCGCAAGGGCGCAGCACCGAGGCGCTGCGCGGCGCCAACCTCACGGTGAAGCGCGGCGAGTTCGTCTGCCTGCTGGGAGCGTCGGGCTGCGGCAAGTCCACCCTGCTGCGGATCGTGGCCGGCTTCGAGGCGGCCAGCGGCGGCGAGGCGCTCATGTGGGGCAAGCCGATCGACGCCCCCGGTCCGAGCCGGGGGATGGTCTTCCAGGATTACGGCCTGTTCCCGTGGCTGACGGTGCGCGACAACGTCGGCTTCGGCCCGAGATCGCGCGGCCGCCCGGCCGCCGAGGTGCGCGAGACCACGGACCGCTACATCGACCTCGTCGGCCTCGCGACATTCACCGAGGCCTACCCGCACCAGCTCTCGGGCGGCATGAAGCAGCGCGTCGCCATCGCCCGCGTGCTCGCCAACGAGGCCGAGGTGGTGCTGATGGACGAGCCGTTCGGGGCACTCGACGCCATGACCCGCGAGCGCTTGCAGGACGAGCTTCTGGACCTCTGGAGCCGCACCGGGCTCACCGTGCTCTTCGTGACCCATGCCATTGAGGAGGCGATCTTCCTGGCCGATCGGATCGTGATGATGTCGCCCGGCCCCGGCCGGATCGAGGCCGTGCACACGATCGACCTTCCCCGACGCCGCGACGTGTCGAGCCCCGCCTTCAACGACGTGCGCCGGGTGCTCTCGGCGCAGCTCCACAGCCACCACGCACCGAGGGCCGCATGATCGCTGTCGCCCGCGACGACCCGCGCCGCCCGGAAAACCGCCTCGCCTACCGCGCTGCCGTCGATCGGCCGCCCCTCGCGCTCCCCGGCGGCAAGGCGGTCGCGGTCTGGCCGGTGGTCAACGTCGAGCACTGGCTGATCGACAACCCGATGCCGCGCCAGATCCTGGTGCCGCCCACCGCCGCCGCGCTCCTGCCGGACATCCCGAACTGGGCGTGGCACGAATACGGGATGCGCGTCGGCTTCTGGCGTTTCCTCGACGTGTTCGAACGGCGGGGCATCCGGCCGACCCTGTCGATCAACGGCTCCGTCTGCATCGTCTATCCGCGGGTCGCGGCGGCGGCGCACGCGGCAGGCTGGGAGTTCATGGCCCACGGGTTCGAGCAGGTGCCGACGCACCGGATCGACGACCAGCCCGGTATGATCGCCCGCACCGTCGCGGCGATCCGCGACGCCACCGGCACGAGCCCGCGGGGCTGGCTCGGGCCGGGCCTCACCGAAACCCTCGACACGCCCGACCACCTCAAGGCGGCGGGGATCGACTACGTCGGAGACTTCGTGGTCGACGACCGGCCGGCGCGGATCGCGACCACGCACGGGCCGCTCGTGGCGTTGCCCTATTCGGTGGAGCTCAACGACATTCCGCTGCTCGCGATCCAGCACCACCGCGCCGACGAGTTCGTGGAGCGGGCGCTCGCGCAGTGCGGCCGCCTGGCCCGGGAGGCGGCCGGCGACGGGCCGCTCGCGGGCGCCAAGGTGATGAGCTTCGCGATCCACCCCTACATCACCGGCGTGCCCCATCGCATCGGCCAGCTCGAACGCCTGCTCGACGCGCTGCTCGACCGGCCGGACGTGATGTTCATGCAGGGTGGTGACCTGCTCGACTGGTATCTGGGGACCGGCGATGATGCGTGATCCGACCGACCGGCCGACCGACTGGCGAAGCCTCGACCGTGCGGCGCTCTCCGGGGCCTACGACAATTCCGGCGCGGTCGCCGACAGCGCCGCCATCGTCGCCGGCTGGCGCGCCCGCAGCGCCGCGTTCCGCGAAAGCCATGTCGAGGCGCTCGACCTCGCCTACGGGCCGGGCGAGCGCCAGCGCATCGACGTGTTCCGCTGCGGCCAGCCGAGCGCGCCGATGCTCGCCTTTGTCCATGGCGGCTACTGGCAGCGCAACGATCGGCGCGGCTTCTCCTGCATGGCCGAGGGGCCGCTGGCGCTCGGCCTCGACGTGGCGCTGATCGGCTACACCCTGGCCCCAGCCGCCAGCCTCAGCGGGATCGTCGCCGAGATCCGCGCCGCCCTCGCGCTGCTGCGGGCCGATTGCGGCGATCGCAGGCTCGTGGTCTCCGGCTGGTCGGCCGGCGGCCATCTTGCTGCGACCGTCGCCGAGGACGCCGACGCTGGCCTCGCGATCAGCGGCATCTTCGACCTGGAACCGATCGCCGGGACGAACCTCAACGAGGCCCTGAACCTCACCGCCGAGGAGGTCGAGGCGCTCTCGCCGATCCGCCAGCTGCGGCCGGACACGCCGCCCGTCGCGGTGATGTACGGCGCCGGGGAATTGCCCGAACTTTGCCGCCAGTCGGACGCCTACCACGCCGCGCGTCTTGCGAGAGGGTTGCAAGGACCGCTGATCCCGCTACCGGGCGCCGACCACTTCACCGTGCTCGATGCGCTGATCGATCCCGAGGGCATCATCAGCCGCACGGCCGCCCGGCTGGCCGGCTTGTAGGCCTCGATCTTGCTCCTGCCGCGCAGAGACTCACGGTGCGCCGTGCAGCGTCAATCTCGCACCCGGTCATTCCGGGGTGCCGAAGGCGAGCTCGGGATGACCGGGTGCCCTGGCAGCGCCGGCACGCGTCTCGATGGCCGGCACTTCGAACTCCAGCGATCCGACGAGGCACCATGCCCCCGTTCCCGACGATCCCGGCCCTGCACGCGGCCTACGCCGCCGGCGAGAATCCGCGTCGGATCCTGGCGGAGATCTACCGCCGCATCGAGGCGGCCGACGATCCCGGCATCTTCCTCGGCCTCGTGCCGGAGGCGGACGCCGCGGCGGCGCTCGACGCCCTCGGACCGTTCGATCCGGCACGCAAGCCGCTCTGGGGCATTCCCTTCGCGGTGAAGGACAACGTCGACGTCGCCGGGATGGCGACGACGGCCGCCT
>CAZZZJ010000357.1:2999-4226 GCA_964658355.1 Beijerinckiaceae bacterium | reverse complement strand
ACCTCGTCTACAAGAACGCGCATTACCGCATGGAGATGCGCTCGTTCCGGGTGCCGCACGACCTCTACGTCCACATCGCCGGGATCGACATCGTCCGCACCGGCGAGAACGACTTCTTCGTGCTGGAGGACAACGCCCGCATCCCCTCGGGCGTCTCGTACATGCTCGAGAACCGCGAAGTGATGCTGCGCCTGTTCCCGGACCTGTTCTCGCGCCACCGCGTCGCGCCGGTGGAGAACTATCCGGACGCCCTGCTGGCGACCCTGCGCAGCCTCGCGCCGACGTCGGCGACCCGCGACCCGACCGTCGTGCTGCTGACGCCCGGCCGCTACAATTCGGCGTTCTACGAACACTCGTTCCTCGCCGACAAGCTCGGCGTCGAACTGGTCGAGGCGGGTGATCTCTTCACCAAGGACGACGTCGTCTACATGCGGACCACGGAAGGCCCGCGGCGGGTCGACGTGATCTACCGGCGCCTCGACGACGACTTTCTCGACCCGCTGGTGTTCCGGCCGGATTCGATGCTCGGCGTGCCGGGCCTCATGAACGCCTACGAGCGGGGCAGCGTGACCCTGGCGAACGCGGTCGGCACCGGCATCGCGGACGACAAGGCCGTCTACAGCTACATGCCGGAGATCGTGCGGTTCTTCACCGGCGAGGAGCCGATCCTGCACAACGTGCCGACCTATCGCTGCCGCGAGAAGGAGGCCTTCTCCTACGTGATGGACAACCTGTCCGAGCTCGTGGTGAAGGAGGTCAACGGTTCGGGCGGCTACGGCATGCTCGTCGGGCCGCACGCCACCAAGCGCGAGATCGAGGAGTTCGCCAAGCGCCTGCGCCATGCGCCGGACGGCTTCATCGCCCAGCCGACGCTCTCGCTCTCCACCTGTCCGACCTTCGTCGCCTCGGGCGTCGCGCCGCGACACGTCGACCTGCGGCCGTTCGTGCTGTGCGGCGCCGACGAAATCCGCATCGTGCCGGGCGGTCTGACCCGCGTCGCGCTGAAGGAAGGATCTTTGGTGGTGAATTCAAGCCAGGGCGGCGGTACGAAGGACACCTGGGTTCTGGACGCGTGAGCGTGTGACGCCTGCCCTCACCGAGAACCGCGGAGCGGTGGAGGCCGTCGGGCCGAAGCCGAAGGGACCCTAGCGAAACAGCCATGCTCTCCAGGACTGCCGACAACCTCTACTGGCTCTCGCGCTACGTCGAACGGGCGGAATTCGTCGC
>CAZZZJ010000357.1:0-2899 GCA_964658355.1 Beijerinckiaceae bacterium | reverse complement strand
ACCGCGATCGAGCGGGCCGACAACACCGCGCGCATTCTCGACGTGAAGTACAAGATCCTTCTGCCGGCCTCGGAGACGGTCGGTGGCAGCCTCGACTATTTCCAGTGGACGACGATCCTGCGCGAAGTCTCGGCCTTCAACGCCTATCACTGGGTCTACCGCGAGAGCGTCAAACCGCTGCTGGTGGCCGACCTTCTGATCCTCAACAGACAGATGCCGCGCTCCTTCGCCAACTGCTACGGCGTGCTCGTCGAGCATCTCGACCTGATCGCCGACGCCTACGGCCGTCGCGGCGCCAGCCAGCGGCTCGCGAGCAACCTGCTCGCACGGCTCGAAGGCGAGGAGATCGACCGGGTCTTCGCCTCCGGCCTCCATGAATTCGTGATCGGCTTCATCGGTGAGAACAACAAGGTCGGCGCCGCCATCGCCGAGCAGTATCTCGGCTGAGGCGCGATCAGCGGCGAATGGCATGAAAGCCGCGCGCCGCGGTTGCGTGCTTTGCGGGAACGTCGTGTAAAACGTGAAACTCCGGGCGCGAAGGCTCTGGCCGCGAGCGCCGAGTCGCCCGGGCCGGGCCGAGCCAAGACGGGCAGAATCGACTTATGCGCATCCGCGTGGTCCACGAGACCATCTACAGCTACGAGCAGCCGGCACGCGGCCTGATCCAGGTTCTGCGCATGACCCCGCGCGACCATGACGGCCAGTATGTCCGCCGCTGGCGAATCGAGCCCTCGGTCGATGGGCGACTGACCGAGCGCGAGGACGGTTACGGCAACATCGTCCATTGGTTCACGCCGGACCAGGCCTCCGATGCGCTGGTGATTCGCGTGACCGGCGAGGTCGACACGCACGAGACCCATGGCATCGTCCGCGGCGCCGTCGAGCGGCTGCCCGAGACGTTCTACCTCCGCGACACCGACCTCGTGCTGGCGAGCCCCGAGATCCAGGCGATGGCCGATGCGGTCGCAGCCGCCGGCGACCCGGCCACCCTCCCCTGCCTGCACCGCCTGATGGCCGCCGTACACGCGCACATGCGCTATACGCCTGGGCCGGCGAGCGCCGCCGTGCCCTCGCCCAAGGCCTTCGCGGCGAAGGCCGGCGTGTGCCAGGATTTCGCCCACGTGTTCATTGCGGCGGCCCGGCATCGCTCGATTCCCGCCCGCTACGTCTCCGGCTACCACCGTCCGGAGGGCAACACGGAGGGTCAGGAAACGCCGCACGGCTGGGCCGAGGCGCTGATCCCCGATCTCGGCTGGGTCGGATTCGACCCGACCACCGGTGATGCCACCACCGAGGCCTATATCCGCATCGCCTCGGGGCTCGACTACCTCGGTGCGGCGCCGATCCGCGGAAGTCGAACCGGCGGCGGCACCGAAACGCTGGACGTGAAGCTCCGGGTGGAGCAAGCCCACGCCGCCCCGCAATCCTGACGCTCCGCGCCGCTTCGAAAAGCCTGATCCCATGACTTACTGCGTCGGCGTCCTCGTCGAGGAAGGTTTGGTGATGATCGCCGATACCCGCACCAACGCGGGGCTCGACGACATCTCGACCTACCGCAAGCTCCATCACTTCAACGTGCCGGGCGAGCGCGTCATGATGCTGGCCTCGGCCGGCAATCTCTCGGTGACGCAATCGGTGCTGAGCCTGCTCTCCGAGGGCGTGCCCGGCGACGACGGCGAGCCGAAGCTGAAGCTCGTCGAGACCACCACGATGTTCGAGGCGGCCCAACTCGTCGGCCGAGCGATCCGCCGTGTCCGCGCGATCGAAAAGGCCGGGTTCGAAGCGGCGAGTCTCCGTTTCTCGGTCTCTCTGCTGTTCGGCGGCCAGATCGGATCCGAGCCGATGCGCCTGTTCCTGATCTACTCGGCGGGCAATTTCATCGAGTGCAGCACCGATGCGCCGTTCCTGCAGATCGGCGAGCACAAGTACGGCAAGCCGATCCTCGACCGGGCGGTGAAGTTCGAGACGGAGCTTTACGACGCGCTCAAGGTCGGGCTCGTCTCGATGGACTCCACCATGCGGTCCAACCTCGGTGTCGGCCTGCCGATCGACATCGCGCTGGCCCGGCGCAACGCCCTCGATCTCGAGGTCAATCACCGGATCGAAGCCGGCGAAGGCTACTTCCACGACCTGCGCGAGCGCTGGTCGGCGGCGCTTCGGGCGGCGCACCGCGCCATTCCCCGGCCGCCTTACGGGCCTGCGCCGACGAAATAGCTTTCGCAGGACGGTCGACTTTCCGCCCTCGACGTAATCCTGAGATGTCGCAGCGAAGCGGAGGGCTCCTTCGACGCCTCTGACCGGGCACCTCAGGATGAGGACGGGACGGGCGAAACCCATCGCGGGGAGTCGAAGGCGGTCTGCAACGGTGCGGCGCGCGAGCACCCGGTATCCTGTGATCCTCTGATCCTGTCTCAGCGCCCTTCCGGGTTCGTCGCCGCCCAGGCGCGCAGGAGGTCGCGGGTGTGGGCGGCGGGATCTGTGGCCCGCATGAGGCCGCCCATCACGGCCATCCCCGTGGCGCCCTCGCGACGGCACGCGGCGGCGGTGGCGACGCCGATGCCGCCGAGGGCGATGACCGGAAGACCGATCCGCCCCGCTGCGGCGAGCGCACCGAGGCCGAGGGCGGGTCCGTAGCCGGGCTTGCTCGCGGTGGCGAAGATCGGGCTGAGCGTCACGTAATCCGCACCACCCGCGGCAGCCGCCTCGACGTCGCGGAGCGTGTGGGCCGAGACGCCGACGAGGGCCGCGCCGACCTGTCGCCGAGCTGCGGCGATGGCGGACCGCCCCGCCCCGCCGCCGCCTGATCCTCGCGCAGCCACGGCTCGACTATGGCGCGCTCCAACCCGGCGAGGACGCGGTCGGCGCGATCGTCGCGCAGGCGGCCGGGCTCGGGCTCGAT
>CAZZZJ010000356.1:0-4257 GCA_964658355.1 Beijerinckiaceae bacterium | reverse complement strand
GTAGGCGGGATTGGGACGCGGCCCGGCGAATCGCAGCGGCAGCCCGGCGGCGCGCGCCGCGTCGATGGCCAGATGCAGTCCCTTCTCCGGCACGATCCGGCCGGACCAGAACACGTAGGGCACCGGGTCGGGCGTCGAACGGTGGACGAAGACCGAGAGATCGACGCCGTTGCCGATGACGACCGGTTCGGCGACGATCCCGCGCCACGCATCGGCCGTGTGGTTGGAGACGGCGGCGAACGCCATGCCGGGCGCTGCGGCGCGCACGCCGGCCTCGAGGGATTCGAACGGCGGGGTGTGAAGGGCCGTCACCATCGGCGCCGCGAGCTCCCGGCTGCGGCGCAGCGGCATCTCGTGAAGGCTGTTGTTGTGCACGATGTCGAAATCGCCATCCCGCACCGCCTCCATGATCCGCGCATAGGCCGCGTTTTCGGCGCGGTCGATCGCGGCATGCCGCAGCGGGTCTCCGAGGCCGTCGCCGGTGGGCGGGCAGACGAAGACCGGCGCCAGCGCCGGATCGGACCCCTCCGAGGCGAACAGCGTCACGTCGTGGCCGCGCCGCATCAGGGCGCCGGCGAGGAGGTGCGTGTGCATCTCCAGACCGCCCGGATAGGGCTGGACGATCGGGAATTTCAGATGGGCGATGAGGGCGATCTTCACGGAAGCTCGTTTTTCCAGCGACGGAGGCCGTGATCGCACATTGCACACCCTGTCTGTGCGGGGGATGAACGAACGCCCGACGGAACATTCACGCAACGCTCTCGGAAGCCGGCGATGACCGCAACGGTTCCCGCGAGGGCGAATGATGCGGGGGATAAGCAGCCGGCTTCGTAACCGGACGGCTGGCGGCGCGGCGACGCGCCGTCGAACGACCTCGCATCGACCGGGGCCGCGGCACGTGCCGACGGCATCGACCGGGGCCGCAGATGCAAAGTCTCCGAACCCGGGCTTTGCGTGATGCACGGGGATCCGGCGGGACTTGCCGGGGCGGAATGCCGGCGTCAGTGCGAGGCGGCCGCCCCCGTCACCCGCCAGACCGCGTTGCCGACATCGTCGGAGACGAGCAGCGCCCCGGTCTTGTCGAGGGCGACGCCCACGGGCCGGCCCTGAGCCTTCTCGTCGGCGTCGAGGAAGCCGGTGAGGACGTCGATCGGTTTGCCGGCGGGCTTGCCGTCCGCGAACGGCACGTAGATCACCTTGTAGCCGCTCTTCGGCCGCCGGTTCCACGAGCCGTGCTGGGCGACGAACAGGCCGCTCGTCCAAGCCGGCGGAAGGTTCGCGCCCTGCGAGAACGCGATGCCGAGGGAAGCGGTGTGGGGACCGAGCGCGTAGTCCGGCATGACCGCCTTCACCACGAGGTCCGGACGCTGCGGGCTGACGCGCGCGTCGACGTGCTGTCCGTAATAGCTGTAGGGCCAGCCGTAGAACCCGCCCTCCTTCACGGAGGTGACGTAATCCGGCACGAGGTCGCTGCCGATCTCGTCGCGCTCGTTGACGGCGGTCCAGAGCGCTCCGGTCGCGGGCTCGAAGCCCAGCCCGTTCGGGTTGCGCAGGCCGGTCGCGTATTCGCGGAAGGCCTTGGTCGCGATGGTGTATTCCCAGATCGCGGCGCGGCCCTTCTCGGCTTCCATCCCGTTCTCGGCGACGTTGCTGTTCGAGCCGACGGTGACGAACAGCCTGGTGCCGTCGAGGCTCGCGAGGACGTTCTTGGTCCAGTGATGGTTGATCCCGGCCGGCAGGTCGACGACCTTCTCCGGTATCGATGCGTTTTCGGTCCGCCCCGTCTCGTAGGGCACGCGCACCAGGGCGTCGGCGTCGGCGACGTAGAGGTCATTGCCGACCAGCGCCATGCCGAACGGCGAGGTCAGGTTCTTGAGGTAGACCGTCTTGAGGTCGGCGACGCCGTCCCCGTCGCTGTCGCGCAACAGCATGATCCGGTCCGGGCTCTTCACGCCCGCCCCGGCCCGATCCATGATCTTGCCGGCGATCCAGGCCTTCACCCCGGGAAACGTTCCGTCCGAGGGCGGTGTGTTGCTCTCGGCGACCAGCACGTCGCCGTTGGGCAGGGTGTAGAGCCAGCGCGGGTGGTCGAGGCCTTCGGCGAAGGCCGCGACCGACAGGCCGGGGGCGGGAACGGGCCTGGCGCCCTTCGCCCAGCCGGCGGCCGGCGCGATGTTGACGGTGGGCAGCGGCGTCGCGTTCGGGGCGGGCAGGGTCGGGTTGGCGCCCTGGCCGTCGGCGAGCTGGAGCGACGCGCTCTCGGGATAGACCGCGAAGCGCACGAAGGCCGCGCCGCCGAGGAGCACGACGGCCAGTGCCGCGAGGCCGAGTTTTGCCGATGTCCGCATGGTCTTGTCTCGAACCCATCGTCCGCCCGGCCGCCGACATCCGTGACGAGACGCTGCCGCGTCTGCCGGACGAGGACCGCGCCGTCTGCCAGTCTTGTCCCGGGATAAGAGCCGAACGCACGATTGGCTCCGATGTCTCGTCCTGGGGACCCTCGGGGGCGTATCCTGGAAGCCCGCGGGGCGTGTAGGAAGCCCTGTGGGTCCCTGGCCGAAGGGTCGCGCTCGGAGGCGCGAGCGACGGGGGCACCGAGCGAGTCCCCGATGACCGATGCGAGCCTGCACCTGCCGACCTTCGCCGACGTGGCCCGCGCCGCCGAGCGGATCGCGGGCGTGGCCCACCGCACCCCGGTGCTGACCTCGCGCACCGCCGACGAACGCACCGGCGCGACCCTGTTCTTCAAGGCGGAGAACCTGCAGCGGGCAGGGGCCTTCAAGTTCCGCGGCGCCTACAACGCGATCTCGGCGCTTCCCGCCGAGGCGCGGGCCCGGGGCGTCATCGCCTATTCCTCGGGCAACCACGCCCAGGCGATCGCCCTGGCGAGCCGGCTCCTGAACGTGCCGGCCACCATCGTGATGCCGCTGGACGCGCCGGCGATGAAGGTCGCGGCGACGCAGGGCTACGGCGCCGAGGTGGTGCGCTACGACCGATACAAGGAGGACCGCGTCGCGCTCGGGAGGGAGCTCGCGCAGGCTCGCGGCCTCACCCTGATCCCGCCCTACGACCATCCGGACGTGATCGCCGGCCAGGGAACGCTGGCGCTGGAGCTGATCGCGGAGACGGGGCCCCTCGACATGCTCGTCGCCTGCCTCGGCGGCGGCGGGATGCTCTCGGGCTGCGCGCTGGCGGCCGCCGAACGTTCGCCCGGCTGCGCGGTAATCGGCGTCGAGCCGGAGGCCGGAAACGACGGGCAGCTCTCGTTCCGCGAGGGGCGGATCGTCACGATCCCCGTGCCGCGCACCATCGCCGACGGGGCCCAGACCACGTTCCTCGGCGCCCACACCTTCCCGATCATCCGGGAGAGGGTCGCCGACATCGTCACCGTGACCGACGACGAACTCGTCGCAACGATGCGCTTCTTCGCCGAACGGATGAAGCTCGTGGTCGAGCCGACCGGGTGTCTCGCCGCGGCCGCCGTGATGCACGGCCGCCTCGACGTGCGCGGCAAGCGCGTCGGCGTGGTGATCAGCGGCGGCAACATCGATCTGGCGTCGTTCGCCAGGCACATCGCGGCGTGAGGCCGGTGCGCCCGCGACCGCCGCGGTGATGCCCGAGGCACGCTCCGTGGGCGGCGGCGTCGCGCGACGCGTGCCGACGCCACAAATTCCGCACCTTTCGGACCGAGCTTGGCCGGACGGCGTCGCACGCGCGATGCAACCGGTGGAGAGGTATGACGGCATGCAGGGTATTCGGGCGAGGATCACGGTACCGGCCCTGTCGATCCTGCTGCTCGGACCGTATCTCGGCGCCTGCAACACCAGCACGAACACCGCCCTCAACACCGGCTCGACCCGGGGGAAGGCGATGGTCGTATCGGATGCCGAGCGCGACTGCCTCGGCCGCGCGATGTACTTCGAATCCAACCGCAGCGACCCCGAGGGTCTGCTCGCGGTCGGAACCGTGGTGATGAACCGCTTGGAGAACGCCGCCTTTCCGAACGGCGGCATCTGCTCGGTGGTGGGCCAGCCGCGGCAATTCGCGACCGGCGTGCTGACCAAGCCCATGGCGGAGAAGGACCTCACGAAGATCGCCGACGCCGCGGACGCGGTGCTCGCGGGCGAGCGCCACCCGAAGGTCGGGCACGCGATGTACTTCCACACCGCCGGGCGGAAATACCCCTACGACAACATGCACTACGTGGCGGTGGCGGGCGGCAACGCCTTCTACGAGAAGCGCAAGCCCGGGGCCGAG
>CAZZZJ010000355.1:0-4263 GCA_964658355.1 Beijerinckiaceae bacterium | reverse complement strand
TGGTCGGCGTGCCGCCGACGCTGATCGCCTCGATGTACGGCATGAACTTCAAGCACATGCCGGAACTCGACTGGGCCTACGGCTACCCCTACGCTCTGTCACTGATCCTGGTGAGCGCGATCGTCCCGATCGTGGTGTTCCGGATCAAGGGCTGGTTCTGAAGCGCGGGATCCTCAGACGACCACGCGCCGCTCGACCGCCGCGAGAATGGTCTCGCGGACACCGTCCAGGTTTTCGTAGATTTCGGCGTTGGTGATGCGGATGACCTCAAAGCCGCATTGCGCGATCCATGCGGTCCGCTCCGAATCTCGGACGATCGAGAGATCGGAGCCATGCGTCGCGCCGTCCACCTCTACGACAAGCTTGGCTTCGATGCAGGCGAAGTCGACCACGTAGCGATCGATCGGCCATTGTCGCCGAAACTTTCGGCCGTTCAGGGCACGATTGCGCAGGACGCGCCAGAGCCGCGCTTCCGCCGCCGTCTGCGCGGCTCGCAACAGTTTCGCTCTCTGCGTGGCAGTCGGCATGCGGCGGCCTCATTCGAGATCGCCATGGCGTCGACATTTCGTAAGACGCTCGGGCGAAAGACGATCGCAACAATACGATGGAATGCTCAAGCCCTATCATGATTCCGAAGTCACGACGCGCTCCCTCTCCCGTTCGGGAGAGGGCTGGGGTGAGGGGTGCGACCGATCCGGAAAGACCTGCCCCCTCACCCTGTCCCTCTCCCGAACGGGAGAGGGGACCCGCGCCTCACGAAGATCACCCCACAGAGGGACCCGCGCCTCATCCGACGATCAGCGAGAAATCCGCGACTTCGCGGGTGGCGGCGCGCAGCGCGTTGAGGAGGGCGAGGCGGTTTTCGCGCAAGGCCGGGTCGTCGGCGTTGACGGTGACGTGTTCGAAGAAGGCGTCGACCGGCGCGCGCAACCGCGAGAGCGCCCGCATCGCGCCGGAAAAGTCCTCCTTCGCGACCGCCGCCGAAGCCTCGCCCCGCGCCGTCGACAGCGCCTCGGCGAGGGCCCGCTCCTCCGGCTGGCCGGCGGCGGCGAGTGCCGCGTCCGGCTCGGAATCGTAGGCGCGGCCGTCCTTCTTCTCCTCGATGCGCAGGATGTTCGAGGCGCGCTTCACGCCGGCGAGCAGGTTCCTGCCGTCCTCGGTGTCGAGGAACTGCCCAAGCGCCTCGACGCGGCGCACGACCATGAGCAGGTCGTCCTGGCCGGGCAGGGCGAACACCGCATCGATCAGGTCGTGGCGGGCGCCCTTTTCGCGGAGGTAGACTTTGAGGCGGTCGGCGAAGAAAGAGACGACCCGGTCATCCGCTGTAAAAATATTTACAAAGCCGCGCACCTCAGCGCCATCCCTTGCAACTTTCGTTCTCTCAATAAGCCAATCGGCGCTTTCGGCGAGAGCGCGGGAAGTGCCAATACGAGCCAAATCCTCTAGGAGGATGGGCGCGTTTGAGACTTGCGTGAACAGATTGACGTAGCCAATCCAAAGGACATTATCTAGTTTAATTCGCGTCTCATTTTCTAATAATAGCCTGATGACGCCCAATGCGGCGCGACGAAGCGCGTAGGGATCTTTACTTCCAGTCGGCTTCTCACTGATAAACCAAAAGCCCACCAGCGTATCGAGCTTGTCGGCGAGCGCCACGGCCACCGACACGGGATCGGTCGGCACCCGGTCGGAGGGCCCGACCGGCTTGTAGTGTTCCTCGATCGCGGCGCAGACGCTCGGGTGCTCGCCCTGCAACGACGCGTAGCGGGCGCCCATCAGGCCCTGGAGTTCGGGGAATTCGCCGACCATCTCGGTGACGAGGTCGGCCTTGGCGAGGCGCGCGGCGCGCTCGGCGAGGTTCGGGTCGGCGCCGACGAGGGGGCTGAGTTCGCGCGCCAACGATGCGATCCGCTTCACCCGCTCGCCCTGCGTGCCGAGCTTCTCGTGGAACACGATGGTGTCGAGCTTGGGCAGGCGGTCTTCGAGGCGGATCGCCCTGTCCGTCTCCCAGAAGAACTTCGCATCCGAGAGCCGGGCGCGAACCACGCGCTCGTTGCCCGCCGTGATCGCGGCGCCGCCGTCCGAAGCGATCAAATTCGAGACCAGGATGAAGGCCGGGGCGAGCACGTCGCTGCCGGATTCGCGGACCACGAAGCATTTCTGGTTGGCGCGGATCGTGGCGCGTACCGCCTCGCCCGGAATGTCGAGGAAGCTTGGGTCGAAGGTGCCCATGAGCACCACCGGCCATTCCACGAGGCCGGCCACCTCTTCCAGCAGGCCCTCGTCCTCGACGAGATCCAGGCCGCGGGCGAAGGCGAGGTCGCGGGCGTCGTGCAGGATGATGTCCTTGCGCCGGTCGGTGTCGAGCACGACCTTGGCGCGCTCCAGGCTCTGAACGTAATCGTCGAAGCGGCGCATCTCGATCGCCGCGGGCGCCAGGAACCGGTGGCCGTAGGTCGTCGTCCCGGCCGCGATCCCGCCGACCTCGAAGGGCACCACGTCCGGCGTCTCGGTCTCGGGGCCGAAGGTCGCCACGATCGATTGCAACGGCCGTACCCAGCGCAAGGCGCCCGGCTGGGCCGAGGCCGCGCCCCAGCGCATCGATTTCGGCCAGGGAAAGCTCTTGATGATCGCCGGCAGGATCTCGGCCAGCACGTCGAGCGTCTCGCGGCCGGGCTTCTCGATCACCGCGAGGTAGAACGCGCCCCTCTTCGGATCGGTGACGGTCGTGGCTTCGTCGAGGCTCGCCAGCCCGGCGCCCCGGAGGAAGCCCTGCACGGCGGCGTCCGGCGCCCCGACCTTCGGTCCGCGTCGCTCCTCGCGGACAGTCTCGCCGCGCACGGGCAAGCCGGCGACGTGCAGCGCCAACCGGCGCGGGGTCGCGAAGGCCTTGGCGCCGTCGTAGAGAAATCCGCGCTCGACCAAAGCGTTGGTGACGAGCGTCTTCAGATCCTCGGCCGCGCGCCGCTGCATGCGGGCCGGGATCTCTTCGGAACGGAGTTCGAGCAGCAAATCGGGCATGGCCGTTCGAATAGACGCCCGCCCGGCGTCCGTCGAGACGCCGGGCGAACGATCGCTACCCGCTCATTGCGCTGCGGCGCGCAGGATCGTCGAGAGCTGTCATTTCGCCATGCCGATCGCGCGCGCGACGTCGATGCGCCAGCCGTCGCCTTCCCTGACGAGCTCATAGACGATCGTCTCGTCCTTGCCGTCGTCTCTGCCGCCGCCTTTGGCGTCCTTGCCGTGGACGGTGACCTTCGCGCGGTCCTCGTCCTCGTCGGCTTGCCTGAAGGTCAGGTCGTTCACCGTGTTCGGAGGGAGCGGCGCGCCGTTGAGGCGGTCATCGAAGTCGAGATTGCCGGTGGCGCCGTCGGCCTGCCGGGCATCGGCGTCGAACAGGCCCCGAAGACGGGCGGTGTAGACGGCGGAATGGTTCGGGCGCGGCTCCGCATAGAGTCACTTGACCACGTCGATCGGGCCTTCGGCGGCATGAGCCGTCGCGATTCCGAAGCAGGGGCCTGTGAGGATGAGAACGATTGGATTCTGAGCGGACAGTCCACGACCGGGCCTGCGTCACAGCGCGCGGGCGATCGGGCAACGCGCGTTTCCGCGCGGCGTCCGGGGACGCTTCGGCAGGAATGCGTGATCGGCCGGATCAGGCCGCCCCGCCTGCTTCCGTCCGCAGCCAGGCCGCGCCGCAGGCCTTCGCCAGCTCGCGCACCCGCAGGATGTAGCTCTGGCGCTCGGTCACCGAGATCACGCCGCGCGCGTCGAGCAGGTTGAAGACATGGCTCGCCTTGATGCACTGGTCGTAGGCCGGCTGCACCATGCGGTGGCGTGCGGTCTCGGTCGACGGCGCCCCGGCATCGAGGTAGCTGCGGCACGCCTTCTCCGCGTCGGTGAACTGGCGGAACAGCATGGTCGTGTCGGCCGCCTCGAAATTGTGCCGTGAATATTCCTGTTCGGCCTGGAGGAAGACGTCGCCGTAGGAGACTCTCTCGTCTCCCGTACCGCCGTTGAAGTTGAGATCGTAGACGTTCTCGACGCCCTGGACGTACATGGCCAAACGTTCCAGCCCGTAGGTGAGCTCGCCCGCAACCGGCGCGCATTCGAGGCCAGCGACCTGCTGGAAGTAGGTGAACTGGCTCACTTCCATGCCGTCGCACCAGCATTCCCAGCCGAGGCCCCAGGCGCCCAGCGTCGGGCTCTCCCAATCGTCCTCGACGAAGCGGATGTCGTGGAGCGCGAGGTCGACGCCGATCG
>CAZZZJ010000354.1:0-4268 GCA_964658355.1 Beijerinckiaceae bacterium | reverse complement strand
CTTCGGGGGCTGCCCTGGTTTCCGTGAGACCGCCGACCACGTTGCCGCCGCCCGAGCCGGACACTGCCGGCCCCCGCCCCCGCGTGAGCGCGCGCGGACGGCTGCGGACCTATTTCCTCACCGGCATCATCGTCGCGGGGCCGCTGGCGATCACCGCCTACATCACGTGGTGGATCATCACGCTGATCGACGGATTCGTGAAGCCGCTGGTGCCGGCGAGCTACCTGCCGGACCATTACCTGCCCTTCTCGATCCCGGGCCTCGGCATGCTCATCGCCTTCGTCGCGGTGACCCTGCTCGGGTTCCTGACGGCGAACCTCGTCGGGCGCAGCGTGATCGAGTTCGGCGAGGTGCTGCTCGCGCGCACGCCCGTGATCTCGGGACTCTACAAGGGCCTGCGGCAGATCTTCGAGACGCTCTTCTCCGCCAACGGAACCTCGTTCCGCACGGTCGGCCTGGTCGAGTTCCCGGTGAAGGGGACGTGGTCGGTGGTGTTTCTGTCGGCACCGGCCGCGCCCGACGTCCAGGCTGCGCTGCCGGGCGGCGGCGGGACGGGGGAGAGGCGCAGCGACTACGTCGGCGTGTTCCTGCCCTGCGCCCCGAACCCGACCACGGGATTCTTCTTCTACCTGCCGCGCGCCGACATCATCGAGGTCGGGATGAGCGTGGACGACGCGGCCAAGCTGGTGATGTCGGCGGGCGTCATCCAACCGGACGATCCGCAGGCCCGGCTCCAGGCCATGGCCGCGACCCTGCGGACGGCGCAGGGAGCCCCGCCAGAAGCCCTACAGGAGACGCCTCAGGGGACGTCGCCGGCCGGGGCCGCCCCGAGTCGCGAAACGGTCTGAGTCAGGAGGCGCTGGCGGTAACGACGGTCTTGGGCGTCGCCGCGACGTGGTTGCCGCTCATCCAGCCCGTCGAGGTCTCGGCGGCCAGGAGCAGCGCCAGGGCGAAGCAGAGGGCGTTGGCGGCGATCCAGAGCGGGCGGGTGGCCTGACGTACGGCCATCCCCACGTCGGAAGCCTGAGCGGAGGCGGCATCGGAGATCGGCAACAGCCAAGGCTCGTGAGCGTGGGACTGCCATCCCTCGGAAGAACCCGGCAGGCGTTGGAACGGTCCGGTCAGCATCGCTGTCCTCCATCTTTCCCGTGACGGCCTGAACGAATCAGCCTTTCGTTCAGGTTCAGTTAAGATTGAAACATGGCCACTGCAAGGCCTGCTCCGCCACGTGGGCCTCTCAACGGCGGCCGGACCGTTCGCGTTCCGTACCGGAACGCCGATTCCGTCGGCACCCCAAACCCTCGCACCGCGCCTCGTGCGCCGAGCGGCCGACACCTCCGGCGGTCTGTCCCGCACGGAGCCATTGCGCCGGGCGTCCAATCCCTTATCTCGCCGGGCACGATCTCACGCGAGGACGAGACGATGCCGAAGGCGATACGCGTTCAGGATTACGGCGGCCCCGAGGTGATGGCCTACGAGGACGTGCCGACGCCCCAGCCCGGCCCGGGCCAGATCCGGATCCGCGCCGGCGCGATCGGCGTCAACTTCATCGACATCTACTTCCGCTCCGGCGCCTACAAGGCGGCGCAGCTGCCCTTCACGCCGGGTAAGGAGGTCGCCGGAACCGTGACCGCGATCGGCGAGGGCGTGACCGGTTTCGCCGTCGGCGACCGGGTCGCCACCGGCTCGGGGGAGGGCACCTATGCCGAGGAGCCGCTGATCGCGGCGTCGGCCGCCGTGCACGTACCGGACGGGATCGACGATTCGACCGCCGCCGGCATGATGCTCAAGGGCCTCACCGCCGAGTACCTGCTGCACCGGACCTACGCGGTGAAGCCCGGCGACACGATCCTGTGGCACGCGGCCGCCGGCGGCGTCGGGCTGATCGCCTGCCAGTGGGCCAAGCATCTTGGCGCCACCGTCATCGGCACGGCGGGCTCGGCCGAGAAGGCGGACCTCGCGCGTGCCTACGGCTGCGACCACGTCATCTTGTATCGCGAGGAGGACGTGGCGGCCCGCGTCCGCGAGATCACCGGCGGCAAGGGCGTGCCGGTGGTCTATGACGGCGTCGGACAGGACACCCTGATGGGCTCCCTCGATTCGCTGGCGCCGCTCGGCCTGCTCGCGAGCTTCGGCTCCGCCTCCGGCCCGATCAAGGCCCTCGACCTGGGCCTGCTCGCGGCCAAGGGCTCGCTCTACGTGACGCGCCCGACCCTGTTCACCTACGCGAGCCGGCCGGAGATCCTCGCGGAGATGGCGCAGAACCTGTTTTCGGTGGTGCAGAGCGGCGCGGTGAAGATCCCGGTCAACCGCACCTACAAGCTTTCCGAGGCGCAGCAGGTCCACCGCGATCTCGCCGGACGCGAGACGACCGGCTCGACCGTGATGGTGCCGTGATCCCGGGATCCGCGGATCGCAGGATCACGGGCTCGACCGTTCGCCCGCCGCGCGCCGAAGACCGACCGTGAGGATCGGCGCGGCCGACGCCCTGCTCGTCATCGACGTGCAGGGCGATTTCCTGCCCGGCGGTGCGCTGGCGGTGCCGGACGGCGACGCCGTCATGGCGCCGATCCGAGCGCTGGCCGGACGTTTCCGGACGGTGGTCCTGACGCAGGACTGGCATCCGGCCGGGCACGCCTCGTTCGCCAGCGCGCATCCCGGGCGGGCGCCGTTCGAGTCGGTGTCCATGCCCGACGGCGAGCAGGTGCTGTGGCCCGATCACTGCGTGCAGGGCACGCCCGGCGCGGCGCTCGCTCCCGGCCTCGACCTGCCCGGCGCCGCGCTCGTCCTGCGCAAGGGCCTGAACCCACGTGTCGACAGCTATTCGGCCTTCGCCGAAGCCGACGGAACGCCGACGGGGCTCGCCGGCTACCTGCGCGAGCGCGGGATCGGTCGCGTGGTCCTGTGCGGGCTCGCCACCGATTACTGCGTCGCCTGGAGCGCGCTCGATGCGCGTGCGGCAGGCTTCGCAGCGGTGGTCGTCGCCGATGCGACGCGGGCGATCGACCGGAACGGCTCGCTCGCCGCGGCCTGGGCGCGCATGGATGCCGCCGGCATCGTCAGGGTCACGAGCGACGAGGTCACGGCGGCGTAGGCCACGAGGCCGCCGGAAAGACCGGGCGGCAAGAGTCCCAAAGATCAGGAGTCCCCAAAATCAGTTCGCGGTGCGGTCGCGCATCCGATAGGTGCCGCCGGGGTCGCGCTCGAACATCTCGGGGATGCCGGCGTGGCGGAGGCTCTCGCCGGAGGTGTCGGGCAGGAGGTTCTGCTCGGAGACGTAGGCGACGTACTCGGTCTCGGCGTTCTCGGCGAGCAGGTGGTAGAACGGCTGGTCCTTGCGCGGACGCGCCTCCTCCGGGATCGCCAGCCACCAGTCCTCGGTGTTGTCGAACACCGGGTCGACGTCGAACACGATGCCGCGGAACGGATAGATCCGATGGCGCACGACGGCGCCGATCCCGAATTTCGCGATGCGCAGTCTGGGTTCGGTCGGTCGCGGGTCGGTCATGGCCTGATCCATCATGGCGGATCAGATAGGCGCGGACGACAGGCTTGTCACCGGGTCCCGGCACGTCGCGCGCACACGCCGACCCGCACCGCGGGCCGGCCGCGTCACGGCACGCGGTTTCAACCGCCGGCGGGGAGGGCGATTTCGAGATCGACGGCGATCCTGCGGGCGGTCGCCTCCCCCCGCGCCGTGATCTCGGCGACGGCGGAGCGCGACCGCTGCAGGATCGTGGCCGGGGCGGCGACCGGGCTGACGCCGGCCAAGGAGGTGGAGCGCCTGCGGGTGGAGGCGGCACACCGGGCCTTGTCCGAGACCAAACGCCCGGTGAAGCGCATCGCGCAGGCGTGCGGCTTCGGCTCGGAGGAAACGATGCGCCGCAGCTTCCTGCGACTCGTCGCGGCCCGCCCGCAGGATTACCGAACCCGGTTCGGGCCGTGACGGCTCATACCCAGTCTCAGATCAAGTCTCACCACCAGTCGCACACCCATCAGCATGGGCCAGAACCCACGAAGTCCGGCGGAGAGCCGCCGCCCCGCAGTCGCGGGGGACGGACCCCGATGAACCGGGCCCATCGCGGTCCGGCATCAGCCGAGCTTGTACACCGCGGCCAGTTCCGGGTCCTTGGCCGCCACGAGCTTCGCCAGGTCGACGATGACCTTGGCCTGCTTCCAGGTGGCGTCGTCCTGCATCTTGCCGTCGAGCATTACCGCGCCGGTGCCGTCGGGCATCGCCGCGACGATGCGGGCGGCGAACGCCACCT
>CAZZZJ010000353.1:0-4271 GCA_964658355.1 Beijerinckiaceae bacterium | reverse complement strand
AGATCCTTGGCGACCGCATCCTGGGCCAGGAAGTCGGATGCTCCCGACGCGGTGTCGGTGAGCGCAGCGAAAAGGTCGGGCTTGCTCGCCGCAGCGGAATCCGCACCGGCGGCGACCGCGCCGTCGCCATCCGCCGTGCCGGTCGACCCCGCCCGACCGGCGATGTCGGCGAGTCCGGCGGCACCTGCCGTCGTCCCCGCGAAGCCCGTGCCCGTACCCATGGCCGCGGCAGCGACGCCTCCTGCGGTCGTCGCCCCCGCACCTGCCGGAACCGCGGCGGAGCCGGGCGCAAGGGTCGAAACGGGAGCACCGAGGATGAACGCGATGATGGGTGTCGCGAGCGCGACCTCGCCTTCCTTCGAACCGGCGGTCTTGCCATCTTTGGCCGCAGCCGCGGCGGCCTTCGCAGGTTCCGACTTGCCGCCGGCGGTTTCCGTCGCAGCCGCGGCGGCGGCGTCCTGTGGATGGGACGCGTCGCGAGGCGGCGCCACGATTTTCCGCTGGGCCGGGGAGGCGTCGCGTCCCGAAACGATCGACGCAGATGGAGGTGCCGCCGAATCGGCAGGTGCCGCGCCGCGATCCGGTGCGGCCGGAGCCGCGGTCGCGGATCCGTTGGAGGTCGCCATCCTGGCGGCCTTGGCGTCGGCCGCAGCGAGGTCGGCGGCCTTGGCGCGATCGGCTCGCCCGACGGCGACCGCATCTTGCCCCCTCGCGCGCTCCGCGACATTGCGGGACTGGGCCGCGTCCTTGGCGGTGGCCGCGTCGAGATCGCGGCTGAAGCGTGCGCGCGCCGCCGCCGCGGCGGCCGTCGTGGCGTCGCGCGCCGTCGCACGGGCGGGAACCCGCGCCGCCGCATCCACGAAATCCGTCGTCCCCACCGCCATGCCTGGTCTCCTGCGACGACTCGAGCAAACGCCGGGCCAGCCCAGGCCGCACGCTAAGTTACTGATGGGGATGATCAATCTTAGGCCGGACGCCCGCGGCACAAGGCCGTCTCAGGCCGTTGCTGCCGCGTGCCCGGCAGGACTTGCCGGGGTGGCCGCCCCAGGGATCGGGCCGCGCCCTGGAAAGACGGGGCGACACACACTATAGACAGGCCCGTGCGGCGGGATCTTTGAAGTCCCGTGCCGCCGTCAGACCCGGCGCCATGAATTCCCTCGACCTTGCCAAGCCTCCGCACGAGACGCGCGTCGTCGTCGCCATGTCCGGCGGGGTCGATTCCTCCGTCGTGGCCGGCCTGCTCAAGCATCAGGGCTACGACGTCGTCGGCATCACCCTGCAGCTCTACGACCATGGCGCCGCGACCCATCGCAAGGGCGCGTGCTGCGCCGGCCAGGACATCCACGACGCCCGCCGCGTCGCCGAGCGCCTCGGCATCCCGCACTACGTCCTCGACTACGAGGATCGCTTCCGCGACGCGGTGATCGACCGGTTCGCCGAGAGCTACCTCGCCGGCGAGACGCCGATCCCCTGCGTCGAGTGCAACCGCTCGATCAAGTTCCGCGACCTGCTCGCCACAGCCCGCGACCTCGACGCCGACTGCCTCGCCACCGGCCATTACGTCGCGAGCCGGCCGCTGCCGGGCGCGGGCGACCATCGCGCCCTCTACCGCGCCCTCGATCCGGCACGCGACCAGAGCTATTTCCTCTACGCCACCACGCAAGCCCAGCTCGACTTCCTGCGCTTCCCGCTCGGCGAACTGCCCAAGGACAAGACCCGGCGGCTTGCGCGCGAGCTCGAGCTCGTGGTTTCGGAGAAGCCCGACAGCCAGGACATCTGCTTCGTGCCGCAGGGCCGCTACGCCGACGTGATCGCGCGGCTCCGCCCCGATGCCGCGCGGCCCGGCGAGATCGTCGATCTCGAAGGCCACGCGCTCGGTCGCCACGAAGGCATCATCCACTACACCGTCGGCCAGCGCCGCGGCTTGCGCCTTGCGTCGCCCGAGCCGCTCTACGTGGTCCGGCTGGAGGCCGACACCGCTCGCGTGGTGGTCGGCCCGCGGGCGGCGCTCGCGACCCACCGCATCCGGTTGACCGACGTGAACTGGCTCGGGACATCCGGTCCCGTCGCCGACATGGCGGTGGCGGTCCGCGTGCGCTCGACCCGCGAGCCGCGTCTCGCCCGGCTCGACTACGACCCCGCGACCGGTATCGCCGAGATCGTCCTGGCGGTGCCCGAGGATGGGGTCTCGCCCGGTCAGGCCTGCGCGATTTACGCCGACGCCGACCCGCGCGGTCGCGTGCTCGGCGGCGGCACGATCCGGCGCATCGATACGGCTTGCGCCGGCTCCGCCAAGGCGGCCTGAACCGATCACCCCCTCGAAACCGTAAGAGAACACGAATGCTGAGCGAGCCGGAGGCCGGGCCGAGTACCGCCCTTATGCGCAAGGCCTATGCCCGCTGGGCGCCGGTCTACGACGTGGTCTACGACAAGCTCACCGAGCCGGCCGCGCGGGCCGCGGTCGCCGCCGCCGCGGAAAGCGGCCCACGGATCCTGGAAGCCGGCGTCGGCACCGGGCTGTCGCTCGGCTACTATCCGCGCAGCAGCTTCGTCTGCGGCGTCGACCTCTCCGAGGACATGCTGAAGCGAGCGCGCCGCAAGGTGCAGCGCCGCGGCCTCGGTCACGTGAAGGGCCTGCAGGTGATGGACGTGTGCCGCCTCGGCTACGCCGACGCGGCCTTCGATGCGGTGGTGGCGCAGTTCCTGATTACCCTCGTCCCCGATCCGGAAGCCGCGCTCTCCGAGTTTCTGCGCGTGGTCCGTCCCGGCGGCGGCATCGTGCTGGCCAACCATTTCGGGCAGACCGAGGGGCCGGTGGCCAAGGTCGAGGAGATCGTCGCGCCGCTCTGCACCAAGATCGGCTGGTCATCCGCCTTCAAGTCGACCCGGATCGAGGCCTGGGCGCGCCGCAACGGCGTCGAGTTCATCGGCGTCGCGCCGACCTTCCCGGGCGGGTTCTTCAAGATCCTGCGGATGCGTAAGCCCAAGTGACCACGGTCGGGGCGACGCCGCCCGATGCTGCGCGCTCGGGCTGGCGCCGGGCGCTGCGCTGGCTGCCCCTGGTCCTGCTGGTCGGGCTGTCGATCGCCGTGCTGGTCTCGGGTGCGTCGCAGCTGCTGAGCCTCGACCGTCTTCTCGAATCGCGCCAGTGGCTGCGGGCCTTCGTCGAGGCGGACCGCCCGCGCGCACTCGTGCTGGGCTACCTGATCTATGTCGGCGCCGTCGTGGTCTCCGTGCCGGCGACGCTGATCCTCACCATGGTCTGCGGCTTCCTGTTCGGCATCGTCGCCGGCGCGTTCGTCGCCGTGTGCGCGGCGACCACCGGCGCCGCGATCGTGTTCGCCATCGGCCGCGGTCCGGCCTCGGACCTGCTGCAGCGGGTGGCCGGCCCGCGCCTCGGGGCGCTCGCCGAAGGCTTCCGCAACGATGCCTTCGGCTACATCGTGTTCCTGCGCCTGCTGCCGCTGTTTCCATTCTGGATGACCAATCTCGGCCCGGCCGCCTTCGGCGTGGCCTTGCGCACCTTCGTGCTCGCCACCGCCTGCGGCCTGCTGCCGGGCGCCTTCGTCTACGCGGCCACGGGCGCCGGGATCGAGGACGTGGTCGCAGCCCATGCCGGCGCGAAGGCGGCCTGCCTGTCCGCCGGCGGCAGCGATTGCGAAAACGCCCTGAGCTTCCGCGCTCTGGTGACCCCGCGGATGCTGATCGGCCTCGGCGGCCTCGGAACCTTCGCACTGCTCTCGATCGTCCTGCGCCGGCGCTTCGCCCGGCGAGGCGCCGGCTGATCCAGGAAACCGGCCGGGTCCCGCGAAGGCATTTATCCCCACGTTGCGTAGTGAAAACGCGCCCGCGCCGGCCTCCGCACGGCGATGCCCTCTCGACGCTCCGCGGCCGCCCGCGCTACGAGAAGGGGTCGTGCCACCGTCTCGGCCAGGGATGCGGGTGGTGTCGGGACGTTCGCGAAGAGGCACGGGGTCGCCGCGCTTTCCAGGGCCGGGATAGCAGTGGTCTCACGATCTCACACGGAACCGACGGAGCCGCTGGCCACGGAGCGCGAGGCGCCGCGCGCCGTGCCGGGTTCCGGACGATGGCTCCGGCGGCTCGGCCTGTCCGGTCGGCTCTTTCTCGTCACCGTCGCGTTCGTGGCCTCGATCGAGATCCTGATCTTCGTGCCGGCGGTCGCGAATTACCGCCTGTCCTGGCTGTCCGACAAGATCAGCGCCGCGCAGGTCGCCGCCCTCGTGCTCGATGCCAGCGAAGGGCACCCGGTT
>CAZZZJ010000352.1:0-4271 GCA_964658355.1 Beijerinckiaceae bacterium | reverse complement strand
TCCGGCTGGAGGCCGTGGACCTCGCCGCCGACATCGGCCCAGACCCGCTTCTTGACGTAGTAGAGCAGCCCCGAGAGCAGGATCAGGAACAGGATCACGCGGAGGCCCAGGGCCTTGCGCGCCATCATGTGCGGCTCGGCGGCCCAGGCCATGAAGGCCGCCACGTCGCGGGTGTACTGGTCCACCGTCTCCGGCACGACCGGCTGGCCGGCCTCGTTCTTGGCATAGGTGATCTGCCCGTCGCTGATCGGGTTCGGCATCGCGATCAGGTGGCCGGGATAGTACTTGTTGTAGTGCACGCCGTCCGGCACCTCGACGCCCTTCGGCGGCTCCTCGTAGCCGTTCAGCACCGCGTGGATGTAGTCCACGCCCTGCTCGGAATACCCGACGAACGGCAGCGCGTCGGTGATGAACCACGGGAAGCCGCGCTCGAAGGTGCGGGCCTTGGCGAGCACCGAGAAGTCCGGCGGGGCCTTGCCGCCGTTGGCGGCGGCGGCGGCCTGATCGTTCGGGAAGGGCGGCGGGAACTTGTCGGCCGGGCGGCCGGGCCGCTCGAACATCTCGCCCGCGTCGTTCGGGCCGTCCTTGACCTGATAGGTCGCGGCGAGCGCCTTGACCTGGCTCTCCGAGAAGTCCGGACCGCCCTCCTCCGCGAGGTTGCGGAAGTCCACGAGCTTCATCGAGTGGCAGGCGGAGCAGACCTCCTTGTAGACCTGGAAGCCGCGCTGGAGCTGCGCCTGGTCGAACCGGCCGAACACGCCGGCATAGCTCCACTTGAGACGGGGCGGCTGGTCGCCGCCATGGGCCTCCTCGGCGGAGGCCGCAGAGCAGCTCAGCGGGCCGCCGAGGGTGAGCGCCAGCAGGGAGGCGGCGAGAAGGCTGGAGAGTTTCATCGTCGGTTCCGGTCCTGCCCTCAGCCCTTGGTGGTCGGCGCAGCGGCGGCGCCCGCGGGCAGCCCCGACCCGCTCACCTGCTTGCCCGGCCCGGTGACGCTCTCCAGGATCGATCCGGGCAGCGCCTTCGGCGTCTCGATCAGGCCGACGATCGGCATCACGAGCAGGAAGTGGGCGAAGTAGTAGAAGGTGCAGATCTGCGAGGCGATGACGTAGCCGCCCTCCGGCGGCTTGGCGCCGAGCCAGCCGAGGATGATCGTGACGGCCAGGAACAGCCAGAAGAACTGGCGGTAGATCGGCCGGTAGTTGCACGAGCGCACCCGCGACGTGTCGAGCCAGGGCGCGAGCGCCAGGATCAGCACCGCCGAGAACATCAGGATGACGCCGCCGAGCTTCGAGGGCACCGCGCGCAGGATCGCGTAGAACGGCAGGAAGTACCATTCGGGCACGATGTGGGCCGGCGTCACGGCGGGGTTGGCCGGGACGTAGTTGTCGGCGTGGCCGAGATAGTTCGGCTGGTAGAACACGAACCACGCGAACAGGATCATGAACACCACGACGGCGAACACGTCCTTGATCGTCGCGTAGGGGGTGAAGGGCACCGCGTCCTTCGAGGACTTGATCGGGATGCCGGTCGGGTTGTTCTGGCCGGTGACGTGCAGCGCCCAGACGTGGAGCACGACGACGCCGGCGATCATCCACGGCAGCAGGTAGTGCAGCGAGAAGAACCGGTTGATCGTCGGGTTGCCGACCGAGTAGCCGCCCCAGAGCAGGCTCTGGATGGTGTCGCCGACCACGGGGATCGCGGCGAGGATGTTGGTGATGACGGTGGCGCCCCAGAAGCTCATCTGGCCCCACGGCAGAGTGTAGCCGAGGAAGGCGGTGGCCATCATCAGCAGGTAGATGATCACGCCGAGGATGTAGAGCACCTCGCGCGGGGCCTTGTAAGACCCGTAATAGAGCGCCCGGAAGATGTGCACGTAGACGGCGACGAAGAACATCGACGCGCCGTTGGCGTGGGCGTAGCGCAGCAGCCAGCCGTAGTTCACGTCGCGCATGATGTGCTCGACGGAGTTGAACGCCTGGGTGGCCGAGGGCTCGTAGTGCATGGCGAGCCAGACGCCGGTGACGATCTGGATGCCGAGGAACGCCATCAGGATGGCGCCGAAGGTCCAGAAATAGTTCAGGTTGCGCGGCACCGGGAAGGCGACGAACGACGAGTGCACCAGCCCGACGATCGGGAGGCGCGCCTCGAACCACTTCGCGAGGCGGCTCTTGGGGACGTAGGCGTTGGCGTGAGCGCTCATCGGGTTTCCCTCGTGTCTCAGGCCACGGCCTTGGCTTCCTCGCCGATGCGGATCTTCGCCTCGGTCTGGAAGGAATAGGGCGGGATCGGCAGGTTGATCGGAGCGGGTCCGCGGCGGACGCGGCCGACGGCGTCGAACTGCGAGCCGTGGCAGGGGCAGGCCCAGCCCTCGAAGTTGCCCTGGTGGCCGATCGGCACGCAGCCGAGATGGGTGCAGTTGCCGTAGACCACCAGCCACTGGTCGTGGCCCTTCTTCACCCGTGCGCCGAAGGGAGCCGGATCGGAAAGCTGGCTTTCCGGGATCGCCTTCATGTCCGTCACCTCTTTCTCGGTGAGCTTGCGGACGAAGATCAGCTTGCCGCGCCAGAACACGTTGATGATCTGGCCGTCGGTGATGGGCGTGAGGTCGACATCGATCGGCGCGCCGGCCGCGATGGTGGCGGCATCCGGCGCCATCGAGGCGACGAAGGGCCACGCCACCGCGCCGACGCCGACGGCGAGGCCGGCTCCGGTCGCGAGATACAGGAAGTCGCGGCGGGTTCCGTCCGGAGCGGCGGTGCCGGTGGACGCAGCGGCGGGGGTGTTCGCCAAGGTCGTCAATCTCCCAGTGTGCCGTCGCCCGGTCTCGTGGTGCCGGGCAGGTCGGCGGGGCGCTCCCGAACGGGTCGGAATTCAGAGGTCGCCCGATGCGCCGGATCGCCGATGTGGAGCGGACCAGAGCATCATCGTTCTAATCTGTGCAATGCGACCGCACGTCGCCCGAAGTCAAGCCAAGCTGTGCCGGACCGCGACAGGGATCGGCGTTCCTATCGCGCCGGCCCCGGATGCGCGGCGCGGACAAGCTCCCGGGTGCCGGTCAGCCGGTGCCAGCGGGTGGTGAGCAGGATCGCCACGACGAACAGGCCGGCGCAGAAGCCGAGCCAGATGCCGTAGCCCTGCAGCCCCGCCCCCCAGGCGAGCGCGGCACCGGCGGGCACGCCGATGCCCCAGTAGCCGCCGACGGCGATCCACATCGGCACCTTCGTGTCCTGCAGGCCGCGGAGCATCCCGAGCGCCACGGACTGGATCCCGTCCGCCACGGCAAACAGGGCCGCGAAGCCGAGGAAGCCGACCGCGTAGGGCATCACCGCCGCGTTGGCGGGCGCGTCGACGTCGAGGAACAACCCGATCAGCAGTCGCGGCGCACCGAGCTGGAGGCTGGCACAGGCCATCATGAAGCACAGGCCCAGCGCCAGCGCGACGCGGCCGGCCAGCCGCACGCCCGCGCGGTCGTGGGCGCCGTGCCGCAGGCCGACGCGCACGGTGGCGCCCTGCGCGACCCCGTTCGGGACCATGAAGCACAGCGCCGCGATCTGGATCGCCACCGCGTGCGCGGCGAGCTGGGCCGCACCGAACAGGCCCATGCCGAGCACCGCCGCCTCGAACAGCCCGGCCTCGGCGAGCCCCGTTCCCGCCATCGGCAGGCCGAGGCGGAACAGGGCGGAGAGGCGCACCCCATCGAACCGCCAGACCCGGTGCAGCAGCCGGTACCGCCGCAGGCCGCGGTCGCGCAGGATCACGGCGAGGAGCACGAACAGCGTGAAGAACGCGGCGCAGGTGGTGGCGACCCCGATCCCGACGAGCCCCATCCCGAGGCGTCCCGGACCCTCGAAGGCGAGCCAGATCCCGAGACCGACATTCACCGGCAGGGCCATCAGGCTCGCGGCCAGCGGCCAGCCCGGCCGCTCCAGCGCCGCGAAGGTGCCGCGCAGCACCATGAACAGCAGGGCCGGCCACATCGCCCATTGCAGCGCCCGCATGTAGCGGCCGGCGGCCTCGGAGAGCGCCGGCGGTTCGCCGATCGCGTCGAGCAGCGCCCGCGTGTGCCACAGGCCGAGCATCAGCGGGATCGCGACGAGGGTCGCGGCCCAGAACCCGGCCCGCACGAGGCGGCGCACCGCGTCGGCATCGGTGCGGTCGCGCCCGAGCGCTTCCGCGATCAGGGGCGCCACCGCCGAAGTGAGGCCGATGCCGCAGATGAACAGGATGAAGTACAGGCTGGTGGCCAGCGTCGCCGCCGCGAGCTCGGGCGC
>CAZZZJ010000351.1:0-4287 GCA_964658355.1 Beijerinckiaceae bacterium | reverse complement strand
CTCACGCCACGCTGCGCTCGATCTGCTCCTCGTCGCAGATCACGCCGGCCGTGCCCTCGTATTCCGCGGTGAAGTCGTGGGCCGCCGTCGCCGGGGCGGGGACCGTCCGGTCGGCGGCGAAGGTGGCCAGGAACGAGCGCATCACGTGGCGGACGCCCGCGTCGTTGATGGTGCGCAGGTCGTCGTTGTAGTAGCGCCCGGCATTCACGTTGCTGGTGACGATGTCGTAGGCGGGGAAGTACACCGCGCGCGGGTCGCCCGAGGCGCAGGCCTCGCCGGCCGCCACCCGCAGCACGGACTTCGAGTAGCTGTTCGATTCCATCACGTGCCGGTCCATGTAGGTGGCGATCATCGGCACCGGCGAGACCGTGAGGATGACGCGGGCTGCCGGGTTCACGCTCCAGAGCCGTTCGAGGAAGCCGTTGAGGTCGCCCAGCACCTCGGCCGCGCCCGCGTTGACGCATTCGTACAGCGCCGGATCGTAGGTGCCGCCGGCGACGCCCGGGGCCAGCGGCAGGGCGGCGCCGTCGGCGCGCCAGCGCCAGCCTTCGGTCAGGCCCAGCGTCAGCACGAACACGTCGAGCGTCTCGAACAGGCGGCGCACCTCGGCCAGGTGCGCGTCGCGGGCCGCGATCACCGCGGCCGCGTCGGGAAAGCCCGCGGGCTCGACGGTGGGGCGGAACGGGTCGACGTAGCGGCCGTCCTCGCGCAGCCACGCCGTCAGCTCGGGCTCGAACCGGCCGTAGGCCCGGTCGAACAGCTGCACGAACTGGCGCGTGTAGTAGAGGTTGCCGTACCGGGCCGAGAAGGTGCCGAACTGGCGCGCCTCGGCGTCGGCCGGCGCCGTGCCCTCGGGGGCGACTTCCGTGACGTAGTAGTTGAAGCCGGCGGCCCTGAGGGCCTCGGCGACGCGCTGGGCGAAGCACGAGCCGCCGGTGGCGACCTTGTCGGCCTGGCCGATGGGGAAGGGGGTGCGCGGCCGCGGATCGACGGCGAACGGGGCGACGTTGGTCACGACCTTGCGCCAGAATCGCTCGGCCGGTAGACCGCTATAGGGGTTGGACGCCATCTTGAAGACCCTTCCTCCGACCTCCGGTGCGGCCGCCTCGGCGACGCATTCCGAGCCTTCCGCCCCACACGATGCACCCGGCGCGTAACGTGGCCCTGTCAGACCTGCCAAGGCGCGCCCGCAGCGCGTTCTCGTTGTCGCCGCCATCCTGGGCGACACCGTGGCGTGCCAAGCCCGCCGACGATGCGGGCCGCCGCGGACCGCGCATCGCGGTGCTCGGCAACTGCCAGGCACGGGGCGTCGCCCAGGCGATGCGGCTGATGGCGCCCAACAGCCCGGTCCGGTTCGTGCCGATGGGGACGCTGGCGCGCGACCACGGCCATATCGACGCGCTGGTGGCCGCGTTCGCGGACCACGACCACGTCTTCTCGCAGCTCTTTCCGCCCGGGCTGATCCCAGGGGGCGACATCGCGACCCTGAGCCAGCGCGATCCGCGCACGCGGCTCTTCCCGACGATCGTGTTCTCGGCCTTCCATCCGGACATGGTCTATGCCGGCCGGGTCGAGGACCTCTCCACCCAGAAGCTCGCGCGCTCGCCCCTGGGGCAATACCACTCGGCGATCGCGCTCTGCGCTCACCGCCTCGGGCTCACCGCGCGCCAGGCCGGCCGCCTGTTCAGCGAGGACGTGTTCCGTCGCCTCGGCTATCTCGACCAGTGGGAGCCGGCCGTGCGCGAGGTGATCGGCACCGGCGTCCAGGTCGCATTCGAGCTGGAGCGCGAGATGAGCCGCTGGGGCCGGCGCGGCGCCTTCATGCACGTGGTCAACCACCCCAAGGCCTTCGTTCTCGGCGACATCGCCCGGCGGCTGCTCACCGAGAGCGGCTTCTCGCCGGAGCCGGTGGAGATCGAGGACTACCTCGGCGACGAGCTCGCGCGGGACGTGGTCTGGCCGGTCTATCCGCCGATCGCCGAGGTCTACGGGCTGACCGGCTCGTACCTGTTCAAGACCAAGCCCCGCGGCGACGCCTTCCCGGCTCTCTACGACCTGCCCGGGTTCCTGGCGGCGAGCTTTTCCATCTACGACGCGGCCGACCCCGGCGATCTCGCCTGCGCGCGGGTGGAGGCCTGGATCGGCGCGCCGGACATCGTGGCGATGTTCCGCGCGGCGGCCGTGTGACCTGCGCGTCTCCGGGCCGGGCCTCGTCGGCGCCCGGTCCCGCTCAGACCGCCGCGCGGAGCGGCTCGTGCGCGAGCCCCTCCGCGCGCCCCTTGGCCATCATCCGCACCACGTGCTCGATATCGCGGATCTGGAACGGCTTGCGCAGGTAGAGGCTGCCGCGGACGGCGCGCGGAGGCAGGCCGGGGGCGGTCGAGGTGTAGACCACCGGGCGGTCCGGATGCAGCGAGCGGAACGCCTCGGCCACGCTCCAGCCGTCGATCAGGCCCGGCAGGCGGATGTCCGTGAACAGCCAGTCGATCGCGCCGCCGCGCTCGCGCAGGATCGTCAGGGCGGCCTCGCCGCTCGACGCCTCGATCACGCGGATGCCCTGCGTCGCGCAGAGCGACGCGATGATCTCGAGGAGCAGGTAGCTGTCCTCGACAATGAGCACGTGCTGGGCGGATGGCATCGCGAGGAATCCGGTGGACGGTACCGCCATCATGAGGGTCAGGAGCGTTAAGGCTTGCTTAAGCGACTGTCCCGATCCGGCGTGTCGGGCCCGGCCCGCGATCCACGGCCTCGCCCGGCGCGCGGCCGCGACGCCGTTGTTGCGTGGCCGCAACGGCGTGGCCGAATCGACATCCCGCCCGGGGCGGGCCGCGCGGCCGCCGCATTGCCGGTGCCTGTCGGGATGCGCGGCGCCGGAGTCGCGTCGCAGGAACCCGCGTGCGCAACGACACATCGGCGGCGGGCCGCCTGCTTCGGATACCCGCCGTCAAGCTTGATGGAACCTTCGCTTAACCCGACCGGCCTAAAGCCAAATCTCGTTTTCGAACGCGCAGACATGAACGCGCCCGCCTGCCGCGACCCGCACCGGGCCGGCGCACCCCGTCCGCCCGTGGAGTGACAGACATGCCCCGATCCGCGCGCTTCCGCGCCGCCTCTCTCCGCACCCTCTCCCTGGGCCTCGCCCTCTGCGCCGGCCTCGCCGTCTCGGCCTGCAGCAGCGACAAGGACCTCGCCGACGCGTCCGCCTTCGGCGGCGGCGCCTCGACGCCCGGCAGCGCGCAGGACTTCGTCGTGAACGTCGGCGACCGGGTGTTCTTCGAGTCCGACTCGACCGACCTGACGCCCACCGCCACCGGCACCCTCGACAAGCAGGCGGCCTGGCTCCAGCGCTACCCGCGCTACAGCTTCCTCATCGAGGGCCATGCCGACGAGCGCGGCACCCGCGAGTACAACTTCTCCCTCGGCGCCCGCCGCGCGCAGGCCGTGAACGACTACCTCGCCTCGCGCGGCATCGCCGCGGGGCGCATGCGCACCGTCTCCTACGGCAAGGAGCGCCCGGTCGCCGTCTGCAACGACATCTCGTGCTGGTCGCAGAACCGGCGCGCCGTCACGGTGCTCGACCGCGGCGCCGGGAGCTGACCGGCAGGCGCGACCCGCGTCGCGGGACGAGCCCGCCATTCCGTCTTCCCCCTCCCGCGGCCCGTCAGGCCGGCGCCTCTGGATGGGATCGAGCGGAGGGGCGGCGCCGGACCGCACGGCCGCCCGGCGCAGCTCAACGTCTCGCGACGTGTCGGCAGAGGTTGCCGAGAATGGCGGCCCAGCCGCTGCGCTGCTGCGCGATCGGGAACGCGGTCTCGGGATCGAACGAGACTTTCAAGCCGGTCCGGTCGCCCGACGGCGTGAACTCGACCACCGCATGACGGTCGCCGAAGGCATATTCGATCCGCTCGTTCGGGACGATCCTGGTGTAGGTGCCCGCGAAATCGAAGCCGAAGCTTCCGTCCTTCGCCTCCATGCGCGACGTGAACTGGCCGCCTTCCCGGAGGTCAACGCTCGCCGTCGGACAGTGCCAGTCGTCGGAGGCGAAATTCCACTGCGTGATCTGATCCGGCGACGTGTAGGCGTTCCAGACGACATCGACCGGCGCGGCGGCCGTCGCTTCTACGATGATCCGCTCCTGGGGCATGTGCGCTCCGCATCCGGCCGTTCGGGACTTCGCGGGCGCCACCTCACACCAAGTCGTTCGGGGCGGCAACCTTCGGGGCGGCCGCGAAGCCGATCGGCCGCGGAACGGCGCGGATCTGCGGACCGGCGCGGCGTGCGGCCGGC
>CAZZZJ010000350.1:0-4294 GCA_964658355.1 Beijerinckiaceae bacterium | reverse complement strand
GCGACAAGTCGCTGCCGGGCATGATGATGGCGATGGTGCGCCTCAACGTGCCGTCAATCTTCATCTACGGCGGCTCGATCCTGCCGGGTTCGTTCCGCGGCCGCCCGGTCACGGTGCAGGACCTGTTCGAAGCGGTTGGCAAGGTCGCCGTCGGCGACATGAGCCTCGAGGACCTCGACGAGCTGGAGCAGGTCGCCTGCCCCTCGGCCGGGGCCTGCGGCGCGCAGTTCACCGCCAACACCATGGCCACCGTCTCCGAGGCGATCGGCCTCGCGCTGCCGTACTCGGCCGGCGCGCCGGCGCCCTACGAGATCCGCGACCAGTTCTGCGCCACCGCCGGCGAGAAGGTGATGGAGCTGCTCGCCAAGAACATCCGCCCGCGCGACATCGTCACCCGCAAGTCCCTTGAGAACGCGGCGGCCGCGGTGGCGGCTTCCGGCGGCTCGACCAACGCCGCGCTCCACCTGCCGGCGATCGCGCACGAATGCGGCATCGCGTTCGACCTGTTCGACGTGGCCGAGATCTTCCGGCGCACGCCCTACATCGCCGACCTGAAGCCGGGCGGCCGCTACGTCGCCAAGGACATGTTCGAGGTCGGCGGCATCCCGCTGCTGATCAAGACCCTGCTCGACCACGGCTTCATCCACGGCGACTGCATGACCGTGACCGGCCGCACCATCGCCGAGAACATGGAGCGCGTGCGCTGGAACCCGGACCAGGACGTGGTCCGGTCGGCAGGCAGCCCGATCACGCCCACCGGCGGCGTCGTCGGCCTCAAGGGCAACCTCGCCACCGAGGGCGCGATCGTGAAGGTCGCCGGCATGGCGGCCGACAAGCAGGTCTTCTCCGGTCCGGCCCGCGTGTTCGACGGGGAGGAAGCCTGCTTCGCCGCGGTGCAGGCGCGCACCTACAAGGAAGGCGAAGTCCTGGTCATCCGCTACGAGGGCCCGAAGGGCGGCCCCGGAATGCGCGAGATGCTGTCCACCACCGCCGCGCTCTACGGCCAGGGCATGGGCGACAAGGTCGCGCTGATCACCGACGGGCGCTTCTCCGGCGCCACCCGCGGCTTCTGCGTCGGCCATGTCGGGCCCGAGGCCGCGGTCGGCGGGCCGATCGGCCTGTTGCGCGACGGCGACATGATCACCCTCGACGCGATCAAGGGCACCCTCGACGTGGCGCTCTCCGACGCGGAGCTCGACGAGCGCCGCAAGGCGTGGACGCCGCGGACCAACTCCGCGACCTCCGGCTATCTCTGGAAATACGCGCAGACCGTCGGACCCGCCGTGAACGGCGCCGTGACCCATCCGGGCGGCACCGAGGAGATCCAGAGCTATGCGGACGTCTAGGACTGACCGCGACCGGCCGATGCGGCCGGCCGGGGCCGATCCCCGTCGGCCTCTCGGCAGGTTCGGCGCGCACCTGCGCGGGGTGGCCCTCGTCGCGACGGCGATCGCGACCCTGCTCGTCAGCGCTCCGGTGACGGAGGCGCTCGACGCCAGCGTCCGCACGCCCGTGCCGGAGAAGAGCTATCGCAGCGCCAAGGACGCGCTGCGGGCCGGCGTGCGCGAGTACAATGCCGGGGACAAGGAGGGCGCGGCCCGTGCGCTCGAATACGCCGCCGACCAGGGCCATGCGCTGGCCCTGTGGAAGCTCGGCCGGATGTATGCCGAGGGCGACGGCGTCCCGCACGACGACCTGAAGGCCTTCGAGTTCTTCTCGCGGATCGCCGATTCCGGCACCGACGACGGGCCGGACGCACAGACCTCCGCGGTGACGGCGAGCGCCTTCACCGCGCTCGGCAGCTACTTCCTCGACGGGATCAAGGGCACCTACGTGCGCGCGAACCCGGAGCGGGCCTACGACATGTTCAACTACGCGGCGTCGTACTTCGGCGACCCGAACGCGCAGTACAACCTCGCCCGGCTCTACCTCGACGGCACCGGCGTCGAGGCCGACGCGCGCCAGGCCGCGCGCTGGTTCAACCTCGCCGCCGAGAAGGGCCACCACCCGGCCCAGGCGCTCTTGGGCGACATGCTGATGAACGGCATGGGCGGCGTGCCGGTGCAGCGCGCCCGCGGCCTGATGTGGCTCTCCCTCGCCCGCGACGGCGTCGAGGGGCGCAAGGACGCCTGGATCGTCGCGCTCTACGAGAAGAACTGGGCGGCGGCCAGCGACGAGGATCGTGCCGAGGCGCAGGCCCAGGTTCAGACCGTGGGGTCGATCAAGCGCCGCCGCTGAACCCCGGCCGGGCGCGATGGCCCGACCGGGACTGAAGTCCGAGACGGCGATCAGCCCTTGCGCGCGGCCATGGCCGTGACGAAGGACGGTCGCGCCAAGATGCCGTCGACATAGGCCGCGAGCTTGGGCCAGCGTGCGGCGTCGATCTTCGCCTCCGCCAGGTGGAAGTTGTAGAAGCCGGTGGCGATCGAGACATCGGCGATCGAAAAGGCGTCGCCGACCAGAAACCCGCCCGTGATCTCGCCCTCGAGATAATCGAACAGCGGCGGCAGGTCCGTATCGAGCGACTTGGCGACGGCCGCCTCGTCGCAGGGCTTGCCCATCATGTTCGGCTTCAGCACACGCTCGCGGAAGGCCACGATGAGCGGCCCGAACAGTTCCGTGTCGCCGAACTTGTCGAACCAGACCGCGCGGCCGAGCGCCTTCGGGTCGGACGGCATCAGCGCCGGCTCCGGATGCTTGCGCTCCAAGTACCAGAGGATCGCGGAGGAATCGGCGAGCTTGAAGCCGTCGTCGTCGATCGCCGGGATCTTCCCGAGGGCGCTCGCCGCCTGGAAGGCCTCGTCGGGGCTGTGGAACATGCAGGGCACGTGCTCGTAGGACACGCCCTTTTCGGCGAGCGCCACGAGGACCTTGCGGACGTAGGGCGAATAGCCGGTGCCGTAGACGATCATTCTGTTTCTTGGCTCGTTCGGGTTGCGGATGCGCGCTCCTAGCACGAATCCGGACGAACCTTCCCCGCACGGGCCCATGCGGCCATTCGACCAAGGCGGCGGAACTTAGCCGTGGGCTGGCAGGCTTTACCGAAAGAGCCCGCGCCTTCGCGGGCCACGCGATCCCGTCGTGACGAGAGGATTTCCATGAAAGCGCTGTGCTGGCACGGCAAGGGCGACATCCGCTGCGACACGGTTCCCGATCCGCGGATCGAGGACGCGCGCGACATCATCATCAAGGTGACGTCCTGCGCCATCTGCGGCTCCGACCTCCACCTGATGGACGGCCAGATGCCGACCATGGAAGCGGGCGACGTGCTCGGGCACGAGTTCATGGGCGAGGTCGTCGAGGTCGGCCAGGGCTTCACCAAGTTCAGGAAGGGCGACCGCGTCGTCGTACCCTTCAACATCAATTGTGGCGAATGCCGGCAGTGCAAGCTCGGCAACTACTCGGTCTGCCAGCGCTCGAACCGCAACGGCGCCATGGCCGCGGCTCAGTTCGGCTATCCGACCGCGGGCCTGTTCGGGTATTCTCACCTCACCGGCGGCTATGCTGGCGGTCAGGCCGAATACGTCCGCGTCCCGATGGCCGACGTGGCGCCGATGCTGGCGCCGGAAGGCCTCGACGACGAGTCGCTGCTGTTCCTCACCGACATCCTGCCGACCGGATGGCAGGGGGCCGAGCATTGCGAGATCAAGGGCGGCGAGGTCATCGCTGTCTGGGGGGCGGGCCCGGTCGGCCTGTTCGCGATCCAGTCGGCCAAGATCATGGGCGCCGAGCGCATCATCGCCATCGATACCGTGCCCGAGCGCCTGGCGCTGGCCCGGACCTACGGCGCGACCGACGTGATCGACTTCATGAACGAGGACGTGTTCGAGCGGATTAAGGAGATCAGCAAGGGTGAGGGCGCCGACGCCGTCATCGACTGCGTCGGCATGGAGGCGAGCGCCGGGCACGGCATCGCCAGCCTCGTCAACACGATCCAGGAGAAGCTCACCTCCACCGAGCGCCCCTACGCCCTGATGGAGGCGATCAAGGCGGTGCGGCCCTGCGGCATCGTCTCGGTGCCCGGCGTCTACGGCGGACCCATTCCGGTCAACATGGGCATGATCGTGCAGAAGGGCCTGACCATGAAGAGCGGCCAGACGCACGTGAAGCGCTACCTCGAGCCGCTGACCAAGCTGATCCAGGAGGGGAAGATCGACATGACGTCGATGATCACCCATCGCTCGACGAACCTCGCCGACGGACCGGACCTCTACAAGACGTTCCGGGACAAGAAGGACGGTTGCGTGAAGGTCGTGTTCCACCCGAACTGATCGGCGGCGAAGAACCCCGTCGC
>CAZZZJ010000349.1:1445-4296 GCA_964658355.1 Beijerinckiaceae bacterium | reverse complement strand
GAAGGCCGAGATGCCGCGCTCGCTCATCGCGGCGATGGCCGAGAAGGGCTGGTTCGGTCTGACGATCCCGGCCGAGCACGGCGGCATGGGGCTCGGCGTGTTCGAATACTGCCTGGTCTCGGAAGAACTGGCGCGGGCCTGGCTTTCGGTCGGCAGCATCCTGGCACGGGGGCAGGGGCTCGGCACGCAGGTGCTCGATGATGCGCGGCGTGCCGACCTCCTCGCGCGGTCGGCGCGCGGCCAATGGATCGGCGGCATCGCGCTGTCCGAGCCCTCCGCCGGCTCGGATCTGGCCGGCGTTCAGACCCGGGCGGTGCGCGACGGCGACCATTGGGTCCTCACCGGGACCAAGCGCTGGGCCGGTTTCGCGCGCGCCGCCGACTTTATCGAGGTGCTGGCCCGGACCCGCGACCCCGAGCCCGGCGAGTCGCGCTCGGCGGGTCTCGAACCGTTCCTCGTGGTCAAGCCACCGGGCGCGTTCCCCGAGGGCATGACCGGGTACGTCATCGACAAGATCGGCTATCACGGCTTCCTGACGTTCCAGCTCGAGCTCGATGGCGTGCGGGTCCCCGAGAGCGACCGGCTGACCGGCCTCTACGGCGACGGCGGAGCGGATGCGGATTCGGGCGGCTTCGCCTCGGTCCAGCGGGGCCTCAACATCGCCCGCGTGCACACCGCGGCCCGTGCCGTCGGCGTCGCGCGCGCCGCGGTGGAGGATACCCAGGCCTATCTCCAGGAGCGCGAGCAGTTCGGCCATCCGATCGGCGACTTCCAGGCGCTGCGCTTCGCGCTGGCCGACATGGCGGCCGAGGTCGCTCAGGGGCGCGCCTTCTGGCAGCAGGTCGCCCATCTCCTCGACCAGGGCGAGGCGGCCGAGAGCGAGTCGGCGATGGTGAAGCTGCTAGCCACCGAGATGGCGGTGCGCGTCACCAACCAGGCGATGCAGCTCCACGGCGGCAACGGCTACACCACCGAGCGGCGGGTCGAGCGCTACTGGCGCGACGCGCGGCTGACCACGATCTTCGAAGGCACCAGCGAGATCCAGCGCCGCATCGTCAGCGACCGGATGCTGCCGAAGGCCTGATGCCATCAGGCCGGCTTCTCCCAAGACCTTGAGCAAGAGGCACGATGACCGACGGTAAAGCGGAACACCGGACGCTCGCGCATGCGGCGGGCGAATTGCCCTCGGTGCGCGTGGACGATTACAACATCGAACTGGCCAACGACGACGGCTTCATCGGCGACCGGGTGTCCAAGAGCGCGTTCCGCGACCTGATCGAGGATTGGCGCGAGAAGCTGCGCCAGGTCGGCGACGACCCGCTCGGCGACGCGCCGAGCCGCGACATCGGCAAGAAGCGGCTCGATCGGATGATGCTGTCCGACGATCCGCTGGCCTCGGGCGTCGTTCTCGGCGCGGTCGAGGACTTCGCGCAGGAGCTCGCCACCGTCGTCAGGCGGTTCCTGCGCCAGAAGGCGTGGCGCGACACCCGCGCGATCGTGGTGGGCGGCGGCTTCAGCGACAGCCAGGCGGGGCGGTTCGCCATCGGCCGCGCCGCGGCGATCCTGCGCGCGGGCGGGCTCGACATCATCCTGCGGCCGATCCGCAACCACCCCGACGAGGCCGGATTGATCGGTGCGGCGCACCTCGCGCCCTCCTGGATGTTCTCCGGCTACGACAGCCTGCTCGCCGTCGATATCGGCGGCAGCAACATCCGCGCCGGCGTGCTCGTCACGAACAGCCGCAAGGCGCCGGACCTGTCGCGGGCCGCGGTCTGGCGCTCGCAGCTTTGGCGCCATCGGGACGAGGAACCGCAACCGAGCCGCGACGAGGCGGTGGCCAAGCTCGTGCGGATGCTGCGCGGCCTGATCGAACGCGCCGAGCGGGCGCGGCTCAAGCTCGCGCCGTTCGTCGGCGTCGGCTGTCCCGGCCTGATCGAGGCGGACGGCACGATCACGCGCGGCGGCCAGAACCTGCCGGGAAACTGGGAAAGCAGCCGCTTCCACCTGCCGAGCGAGATCGCCGCCGCGATCGCCGAGATCGGCGGCCACGAGACCACCGTGGTGATGCACAACGATGCGGTGGTGCAGGGTCTCAGTGAAGTGCCCAACATGACCGACCACGACCATTGGGGCGTGCTCACCATCGGCACCGGCCTCGGGAATGCCCGGTTCTCGAATCGGATGCGGGACGACGCGCGGACCTGAACACCGGCTCTTCGCACGCCGGCGAAACGATCGGTCAGGGCTGAGCCGCCGGTGCGCGCTCGCCGGCGCGGGCGCGGGCCAGGGTGCGGCCGAGGCGCTGCGCCATCTGCTCGCGGAGGGCATCGGCGACCTCGATGTCGACGAGCCGCCAGGTCCAGCCGCGCAGGCGCAGGCGCACCCGGAGCTGGTCGGTCCGCGGCGCCCCCGGCGGGATCGCGATCACGGCGGTGCGGAAGCCGCGCATCTCCGAGGCGACCCAGAACGGAAACACCCGCCCGAGTCCGTCGAGCCTGAGGCCGGCCGGCTTCACGCCGGCCGGGCGCTGGATGTCGAGGGTCTGCGGCCAGCCGTCGTCGAGCAGGTCGAGCACGGTCTCCGGCGTCACCATCGACTCCGCCAGCGCCATCGCCACGCCGACCGCCGCCTCGCTGAGGCGCTGGCGATCCTTGGCGTCGAGGCTCGGATCGGCGTCCCCCGCCACACGCAGAGCCGCGGTGGTCTGCCGGACCAGCGAAAGGCGCAGCGTGCGGAAGTTCACGTGGTTTTGGATGTAGCCGACGTCATGCGCCTTCACCGCCTGTGCGAGGTCGTAGAGCGTCCAGAGCGGCGTCAGGGTGAAGGCGAACCAGCCGAGCACCGCGACGAG
>CAZZZJ010000349.1:0-1345 GCA_964658355.1 Beijerinckiaceae bacterium | reverse complement strand
GCGAACCAGCGCTGCGTCTGTCCGCGGTAGCGGCCGCGCCACGCCTGCTTCCGCACGTCCGGCGGCAAGTCGTAGGACAGCCAATCCGGCGCCTCGGCGAGCAGCCGGACGGAGGCCGCACCGACATTGGTTTCCTCGTAGAGTTCGCGCAGGGCGGCGGCCTGCGGCGCCTCGCCCTCGTCGATCCCGCCCTGGGGCATCTGCCAGGCGAGGTTGCCAGCGACATGCTCGGGGCCCGCCTCCGGCTTGCGGCGGCCCACGAAGACGAGCCCGGCCCGATTGATCAGGGCGACCCCGACGCAGGGGCGATAGGGCAGGCTCTCGGCCGGGTCGCGGAATTGGGTGTCGGTCTTCATCGGCCGCGACCATAGGGAGGGCCAACCGGCGCGGCAACGTCGGGAAACATCATATCGGCACCGCCGGGAAGGCTGCAGATCGCCGCGGCCGCCGGGTTCAATCCGCCTTCGTGACCCGTATCGCCTTCGCGCCGCGGAGCGCCACGCTCACCGGCACGAGGCGGATGCCGCGGCTCTCGAGGTCGCGGCTCCAGCGGGCGATCCGCTCGATCGTCATCGGCTGGGCGGTTCCGGAAGCGAGGGCGAAGCCGTTGGCGCGGGCCTGCGCTTCGAGCCGCGCGAGTTCGCGGTCGATCGCCTCCGGCCGCGGCATCGCGTCGAGGACGATCTCGGCGCGGGCCGCCGGCACCTTCGTCCTGCCGAGCAGGTCCGCGGTCGCGCCGCGCGCATTAATACCGTCGTCGACGAAGCCGAGCCCGCGGGCGGCGATCTCGCGGAGGACCGGCTCGAACGCGGCGGTGTCCGCCATGAACTTGGCCCCCATGAAGCTCGCGACACCGACATAGCCCGTGAACCGGCTCATCACCCAGGCCAGGCGATCGGCGTTCTCGGGGCCCTTGACGGCGGTGAGCAGGCCTTGCGGGCCGGGATCGCTGTCGGGGTAGTCGAACGGCTCCATCGGCGCCTGGAGCAGGATCTCGTGACCGAAGGCGCGCGCCCGCGCGGCGCTGCGCTCGGCGTCGGCGCCGTAGGGGGAGAAGGCGAGGCTGACGGCCGGCGGCAGCTTCACGATCGCGCTCGCGGTGGCCGCCTGTCCCACGCCGAGTCCGGTGAGCAGGATCGCGATGCGGGGCCCGGTGCCCGGTTCCTCGGCGCGGGCGTAGACGTCGAGCGGGCGGATGCGGCCCTCGCCGAGCTTGGGCAGGGTGCCGTGCCGGTTGCGCTCGGTCAGGCGCGGGTCGGGGGCCGGCGCTAGCTTGGGCGCATCGGGTTGCGGCACCCGGATCACCACTGCGTCGGCGGGCGCGGCCGACCCGCCGGCACGCACG
>CAZZZJ010000348.1:0-4298 GCA_964658355.1 Beijerinckiaceae bacterium | reverse complement strand
TGATCTTGTCGTCGCCCTTGAAGGCGACGCCGGACAAGTCGGCGACGTGGCCCTTCAGCGCCCGGATCCAGCCCTTGTCCGAGACGATGACGGTGATTGGCTCACGCTCGACCATCGCCGCGGTGAAGTCGATCCCGGCGGTGTCGGGCGGATTCTCCAGCGTGGTGCGGCGCGCACCGAGCTTGGTCTCGGGCCCGAACGCCTTCTTCACGGCACGGACCTGCTGGGTGATCGACTTCCATTGCGCCGCGTCCGATCCGAGCAGCGCCGCCAGCCCGTCCTTCTCCTTGGTCAGCGTATCGAGTTCACGCTTCAACTCCATCTCCTCGAGCTTCCGCAAGCTCCGGAGCCGAGTGTCGAGGATGGCGTTGGCCTGGACCTCCGTCAGGCCGAAATGCGCCATCAGCGCGGGCTTCGGCTCGTCCTCCTCGCGGATGATACGAATCACCGCGTCGAGGTCGAGATAGACGATGAGCAGGCCGTTCAGGATCTCGAGCCGGCGCTCGATCTGCCCGAGGCGATGGCGCGAACGCCGCTGCAGCACGACGCGGCGATGATCGAGCCATTCGCGCAGCGCCTCGGCGAGCCCGATCACCCGGGGTACGAGGCCGCCGACCAGCACGTTCATGTTGAGCGGGATGCGGGCCTCGAGTTCCGTCAGCCGGAACAGCGATTCCATCAGAATCACCGGATCGACGCTGCGCGAGCGCGGCTCCAGCACCACGCGCACGTCCTCCGCCGACTCGTCACGCACGTCGGCAAGCAGGGGCAGCTTCTTCTCCTGAAGCAGCTCGGCGAGCTTTTCGATCAGCCGCGCCTTCGGGATGCCGTAGGGGATTTCGGTGACGACGATGTTCCAGGTGCCGCGGCCGAGGTCCTCCTTCGCCCAGCGGGCCCGCACCCGGAAGGCGCCGCGCCCGGTGCGGTAGGCCTCGGCGATCGATTCGGCCGAATCGATCAGGATGCCGCCGGTGGGGAAATCCGGCCCCTGAACGAAGCTGACGAGCTGGCCCGAGGTCGCCTGCGGGTTGGCGATCAGATAGAGTGCCGCGTCGCAGAGCTCGGCGGCGTTGTGCGGTGGGATCGAGGTCGCCATGCCGACCGCGATGCCCTGGCTGCCGTTGGCCAAGAGGTTCGGGAAGGCCGCGGGCAGGACCGACGGCTCGTCCTTTTCGCCGTTGTAGGAGGGCCGGAAATCGACCGTGTCCTCGTCGAACCCGTCGAGGATCAGGCGCGCGACCTCGGTCAGCCGTGCCTCGGTGTAGCGGTAGGCGGCCGGCCCGTCGCCGTCGATGTTGCCGAAGTTGCCCTGCCCGTCGACCAGCGGATAGCGCTGCGCGAAGTCCTGGGATAGCCGCACGAGCGCGTCGTAGATCGCCTGGTCGCCATGCGGGTGGAAGTCGCCCATCACGTCGCCGACGATCTTCGCGCATTTCTTGTGCGCGGTGGTCGGGTCGAGGCGCAGCAGCCGCATGCCGTAGAGGATGCGCCGATGCACCGGCTTCAGCCCGTCGCGGGCATCGGGCAGCGCGCGGTGCATGATCGTGGAGAGCGCATAGGCGAGGTAGCGCTCCTCGAGCGCGGACTTCAGCTCGACGCTCTCGATGCCGTCCCCGGTCGGCGGCTCGAAGGGCTGGCCCATCACGGCTCCGTTCTCAAATGTTTCACATGGAACATAACACGAACATCATGGACCGGCATCGAGGCCGGCCGCGACGAATCGTGTGCGGTCCTCGGGTGTGGGCAGTGCCCGCGGACCCCAGATGTGCTGAGTGAGGAAGAAGCCGGTCAAGGTAAAGCCATTCCGCACATCGTCCGGCCCTTCGAGGCGACCGCCGTCGCGCAGGAAGGCGGGCAACGCCAGCAGGCGGTCGCGATAGGGCTCGCCGGCCGAGGCGCTGACTGCGCGCCCGCTCTTCGGGGAAACGTAGACTAGGGCGTCGTTCGAACCGGTGGCGGCACAGGCGCCGAGATCGAGGCCGAAACCGAGCTCGGCGAGGATCGCCAACTCGAACCGCACCATCAGCACCGGCGCAATCGTGCGATCGTGGAGGTGGCCGATCAGCACGCGAGCCGCCTCGAACAATTCGGGATGCGGGTCGCGCTCCGGCAGCAGGCGCAACAGGGCCGCGAGGTGACTCACGCCGTAGAGCGCGAGACCGGAGCCGATCAGCCGCGACAGCGCCGATTCCAACGGCTCGACCGCGAAGGCTCCCAGGCCGTCGTCGAGCCGCGAGCGCCAGGTGGCTTGGACGAGGTTCCCGGGCTGGAGCACCGGCTGCATCCGGCGCGAGCGGCCGCCATGGACGAGGCCGAGATGGCGCCCGTGCCCGCGGGTCATCGCCTCAAGGACGACGCCGGTCTCGCCCTGCCTGCGCATGCCGAGCACGAGCGCGTCGTCGGTCCATTGCATCCGCCGAACATAGGCACTTTTCGCGGGAAGCGTGAGGATCGTATTTCCTAGGACTGAAAGCCGCGCTAGCTTCGAGAAGCGGAAGTGCGCGAGGGGCTCCGGTGCAGATGCGCGAGTCGATCATGAGAGCTGAAGCGGATCCCGCCTTTCGGCGCCTCCGGGCGCAAGCATCGCGTCCTGGCTGCCGGACTACTCTGCCTCCTCCCTCAGCCGGGAATGGCGGCCCGCGAGCCCGGACCGGAGAGCGGAGCGACCTCTCCGGAAATTTCTGCCCATCCCCGCAGACGCGAGGCCTGCCCTCGCCCGCAGAGGGTGAAGGGAATGCGCGCGCCTCGCAGAGCGCGTTTCGACGTCCCGTCACGATCTTCGTGATCGCCGTCGCCCTCGCCGGCTGCATGGCGCGCGGCGAAGCGCCTTCCCCCGTCGCACCCGCGTCGTCGAGGCCGATCCGCGAGCGCATCGCCGCGCTCGCCCTGCGGCAAGTGGCGTTCGGCTCGGTGTCGCTGCTGCCGGTGCAGTTCGAATCGAGCCGGATCGGCGGGCCGTTCGAGGATGGCGGGCGCACGCTCTATTGCGTGTCGAGCCACATGAAGGGCCGCACCTTCGGCAAGGGCGAGCGGCCGAAGGTCGTGGTCCGCGAGGACAAGGCGGCCGGTACGCTGACCGCGATCGACGACGACGAGGTCTGCCAGGGCCACCGCACAGAGCCGTTCCCGGAACTGGAGGCGCTCGGCAACGCCAAGCTCGGTACCATCGCGGGCTGAGCTGGGTTGGTCCCGGCCCCGTCCTTGCTCTACCGGAACCGATGCGAAACACAGGTCTCGCCCTCTCCCTCGACCTCATCGCCCGCGCCCACGCCGTTCCCGTCCCCGACGACGCGACCGCGCTGCAGGTGATGACCGACGAGGCGTTGAAGCCGGGCCTCGACGCGATCATCGAACAGCGCGCCGGCGGCGACGACCTGTGGGTCTTCGCCTACGGCTCGTTGATGTGGCGCCCGGAATTCGCCTTCGCCGAGAGCCGGATCGGCACCGTGCGCGGCTTCCATCGCCGGTTCTGCCTGCTGCAGCGGCGCTTCCGCGGCACGCCGGAGCGGCCCGGCTTCGTCCTGGCGCTGGACCGCGGCGGTTCGTGCCGGGGCGTCGCCTTCCGCCTGGCCGGAACGAACATGCGCGAGACGCTGATGCCGGTCTGGCGACGCGAGATGCGCGGGCGCGGCTACGTCGCGCGCTGGCTGCCGGTGGCGACCGAGGCCGGCACCGTCTCGGCTTTGACCTTCCTCGTGAATCGCGCCAGCGACCGCTATTCCGGACGTCTCACCGAGGACGAGATCGCCGCCAGGATCGCGACCGCCTGCGGGCACCTCGGACCGAGCGCCGAGTATCTGTTCCGCACCGTCGAGGCGCGCGAGGCGTTGGGCATCCGCGACCGCCACCTCTGGAACCTGCAGGCGCTCGTCGCCGCGCGCTTGAGCGCCGGGGATGGGGGTCCCGGTCACGTGCAGTCGTGCTCCGAGGGTCGATAGCATCGCGCGCGCGGACGAAGGCTTTCCACGCCCACATGCCGTGTTCGCGAATCGAATGCTCGAGACAAGAAGAATCCTGCACGGGCATTAGGTTAATGATTGCTTAAGCGGAAGCGTGGCTGTGTCGGGAATGCAACGCTGCAGATCAACGGAGCGGCAGCAGTCTATTGAGACCTGTCAGACCGATCATTCTCGGTTAGAGGAAAAGTGCAGAAGCCGCCGCGACCAAACGCGCCGCCCGCCATCACATCGAAACCCCGAGATTGATCATGTCGATACGCACCGCGATCGTCACGGGCCTTGCTGCCGTCGCCGGCCTTTTCGCCGTCACGACCGCGCAGGCTCAGACGACGACCATCC
>CAZZZJ010000347.1:0-4304 GCA_964658355.1 Beijerinckiaceae bacterium | reverse complement strand
CGCACGGGTGCGCGGAAGTTCAGGGTCTGGCTGATGTAGACGGCGCCGGGGCCCGGGAGCCGGGTGCCGAGCACCGCGGAGATCAGCCCGGCGGTGTAGAGGCCGTGGGCGATGCGGGTGCCGAAGGGCGTGCGCGCCGCGAAGTGCTCGGACAGGTGGATCGGGTTGCGGTCGCCGGTGATCTCGGCGAACCCGACCACGTCGGAGGAGGCGATCGTCTTCGACAGGGTCTCCGAGAGCCCGACTTCGAGGTCCTCGAAGTAGAGAACGCGCAATTCGGGCAGCATCTGAGACTCCTGGCTCCGGCCGAATGGATTCGGTCCGATTGGTGAACCGCGTCGCACAGGTCGGCCGCCGAATCCAGCCGGGCGAAACGCGGAGCAGCGGCTCGACAGGGCGCCTGCGGTGCGCGAAGAGGCGAGCCGCCCCGTTTCCGGACACCGTCATTCGCTTGGACTCCCCCGCCTCACCCCCGCTCCGCCCGGTCGTCGCCCGCGTCGCCGCGCTGAACCTCGGGTATTTCGGTATCGAGATCGCCGTGGCGCTGGCGATCGGCTCGGTGGCGCTGATCGCCGACAGCCTCGACTTCCTGGAGGACGCGGCGATCAACCTCCTGATCTTCGCCGGCCTCGGCTGGAGTGCGGCGAACCGTGCGCGCCTCGGTACGGTGATGGCCGGCATCCTGATGATCCCGGCGCTGGCCACCGCCTACGCGGCCTACGAGAAGTTCTCGGACCTGAGCGCGCCCGCCCCGATTCCGCTGACGCTCGCCGGCCTCGGGGCGCTGGCCGTCAACCTGACCTGCGCCCTGATGCTGTCGCGCCATCGCGACGGCGCCGGCAGCCTGACCCGAGCGGCGTGGCTGTCGGCCCGAAACGATGCCTATGCCAACCTCGCGATCATCGCGGCCGGCCTCGCCACCGCACTCCAGCCCTCACCCTGGCCGGACCTGATCGCGGCGGCCGGCATCGCGATCCTCAATGCGGATTCGGCCGGCGACATCCTTCGCGCGGCCGCCAGCGAGCGCCGCGCGGCGCGGGAAGCAGGACGGACCGCGTGAGGATCTTCCCGATCTCAGACCTCCACCTCGAGCGTCGCCGCCTCGACCACATTGCCCCGCCGAGCGCGGATTTCGACGTGATGGTCTGCGCGGGCGATCTCTACGAGGGTCATCCCGAGCGCGGTCTCGCCGCCGTGCTGGCGCTCGCCGGCGGCAGGCCGATCGTGCTGGTGCCGGGCAACCACGAGCATTATGCGCCGACCGGAGACGCGCGGAGGGCGCCCGAACTCCTGGCGGCTCTCGCGGCCGAGGTCGAGCGTCTGAACGGTCAGGGCGCCCGGATTCACCTCCTGCGGCACGGTGCCTCGTGCGTCCTCGACCATGTCCGTTTCGTCGGGGCGACCCTGTGGAGCGACTGGTCGCTGGCCGGGCGCTGGCTCGCGGCGGACGCACCCGACCGCCCGGCCGACCCGGTGGCCTATGCGGCGGCGCGGATGACCGATCCGGTCACCGGATCGCGCGAATATCGCGGCTCGATCCGGAAGAACGACGGTAGCGCCTGGCTGCCCGCCGACGCGATGGCGGCGCACGCCTCCGAGCGCCGGGTCCTGCTGCCGACCCTTGCGGAACCGTTCGCCGGGCCGACGGTGGCGGTGACGCACCACCCTCCCAGCCCGCGCGCGGCCGACGCGTTCCGCGACGCGCCGGGGGTGCCGTGGTGGGTGCCCGCCTTCTACGCGACGACGGTGCTGGACGACCTCGCCGACGACGCGCGACCCGACCTGTGGGTGTCCGGCCATTTCCATGCCGGGCACGACATCACGGTCGGGCGCTGCCGCTGGGTGGCGAACCCGGTGGAGGGCACGACCTACGCCGCCGACTGCGTCGTCACCCTGAGGCGAAGCCCGACGTGAGGACGGAAACCCGTCCGATCGGCTTCGCCCGGAGCCGCCACGTCGACCTCGCCTGAGAAGCGGCATGCTTGATCGGCGCTTCGTACGGCCGATGCCGGTGCGGCCCGTGCGAAACCTCGCGCGCAGTTCGTGCGTAAGGCTGCCACGTCCATCCGCGGGAGAGCTCTTGCCGTGAACACCTTCCTCGCCGTCGTCCTCGTCTGCGCCAACGCGATCGCGCAGGAAGCCTGCACCGACGAGAAGGCGCTCGAGGTGCGCAAGGTTCGCGTCGCGAACGAACTCGGCTGCACCAACGGCTGGCAGGAGATCATCGCCCGCACGGACCTGCGCGACGAGATCGGCAAGACCTCCTACCTCAAGACCGAGTGCCGCCGGGTGAAGAACGCCCAATGAGCCGCGCGCCTCAGCGCTCGACCGTGAAGGCGACGAGCCCGCTGGCGAATCGGATCTCACCGGCACCGTTCCGGATCTCGCCGCCGGCATAGTGAAGCGCGTCGTCGCGGTTGCGAAACAACCCGCCGGCGATCCCGCTTCTCTCCAGCGCGACCCAGCAGCCGCCGGCATCCTGCCCGATGGTGAAGCTGGGGCCTCGCCCGTCGGCGATGGCCGGCGGGCGTGGAACGGGAGAGGCGAGGGCGGCGCGGACGTTCGGCATGATCTCACGAGGGGCTGGCGCGGTCCCTGGCCGGAACCGCACCGCCAAGATCGGATCTTACCCGTGAGGAATCGAGGGGCAGGGCCGCGCGACGCCATAAACGTCTCGTGAGGGTGAGCGCCTACTTCTCGTACTTGATGTAGGCGAAGCGCGCGTCCGTCGGCGTTCCCTCGAGGCCGGCGCCCTCCAGGCCCGGCTGCCAGGAGACGACCTCCTCGATCTTGCGCGCCAGGGCGAAATCCTTGTCGGTGATGCCCTTGGCGGCATGGTTCATCAGCCGCACCTCGACCCAGGCATAGGAGGCGGTGAGGTCGGGATGGTGCCACGCGGCCTCCGCCAGGTGGCCGACGGTGTTGATCACCATCAGGGTGCTCTTCCAGCTCGCGGTCTTGTAGGTGCGGCGGATCCACCCGTCCTCGTAGCGCCAGGTTGGGATCTCTGCGGCGATCCGTGCGGCGATGGTCTCGTCGTCGAGGGCGCCTTCGCGCGTTTCGGCCATGGTCGTCTCTCCCGATCGAGCTTCTACGATTCGAGCGTGCCTCGGCGGGGGCCGCCACGCAAGGCGGCTGTGGACGGGCCGCCTGCAGCGCCCTATGACCTTTTGGCAATGGCACCGCCGGTGTCGGAGCCTCACCGTTCCGGCCGAGACGGGCCCGAGGCCGATCGGGCCGGCCAGACCTCCAGGGAGAAGGCGCCATGCTGTCACGGCGCGGATTGCTCGCCGCCGCGCTCGCCGGCCTGCCGGTGCTGTCGCACCCGGCGCTGGCCGTGCCGAGCGTTCGCCTCGGCAGCCTCCCGTTCGGCACGGTCGCGTGGGAAGCCGCGGTGATCAAGGCGCGCGGGCTCGACACGGCCAACGGCTTCAGCCTCGACCTCGTCAAGCTCGCCGGCAACGATGCCGCGCGGATCGCGTTCATGGGCGGCCAGGTCGACGTGATCGTCGGCGACCTGCTCTGGGCGGCCCGCCTCGGGAACGAAGGTCGGGCGATGCGCTTCGTGCCCGCCTCGACCTCCGAGGGCGCCGTGATGGTGCCTGCGGCGAGCCCCGTGAAGAGCCTCAAGGATCTCGAAGGCAAGCGTCTCGGAGTCGGCGGCGGCCCCCTCGACAAGAGCTGGCTCCTGCTGAAGGCGCAGGCCCAGGACGCCGATGGCTTCGACATCGAGGCCAAGACCGACATCGCCTACGGCGCACCGCCGCTGATCGCGCTGAAGCTCGAGCAGGGCGCGCTCGACGCGGCGCTGACCTATTGGACCTACTGCGCGCGATTGGAGGCCAAGGGCTTCCGTCGGCTGATTGGCGCCGACGACATGATGCGGGCGCTCGGCGCGAAGGGGGCGTTCGCGCTGATCGGCTACCTGTTCGAGGCGCGGACCGTCACCGACAAGCCCGAGGCGATGGCGGGGTTCGTCCGCGCCGTGCGCGCGGCCAAGGACATGCTTGCGGCCGACCCGTCCGCGTGGGAGATCGTGCGCCCCCTGATGGCCGCCGACGACGACGCCGTGTTCGACGCGTTGAAGCGGGAATACCTCGCCGGCATCCCGCGCCGGTCGTTGGCCGACGAGCGCGGCGACGGCGAGCGGCTGTTCGCCGTGATGTCGCGGCTCGGCGGAGAGCGCCTCGTCGGCACCGGCACGAGCCTGCCGCCGGGCCTGTACTACGACGGGACGACCGGTTGATCCGCGCGAGCGCCTCGAATCGCCGAGCCATCCTCACCCGTCTCGCATCGATGCTGGT
>CAZZZJ010000346.1:0-4314 GCA_964658355.1 Beijerinckiaceae bacterium | reverse complement strand
CGGCGCCGTTCTGGCCCTGAAGCATGTCGAGCGGGTTGAACATCGCGCCGGGCCTTGGTTACGTCGCAGCGCGATATCCGGATCGCGGACCGCGCCGGATGAAGTCTAGACCCTTATCGACGCCGCTGACCAGTTGCGCGGCCGCGTTCGCGCATCGGGGCGGGGCGAACGGAACGCGCATCCACCGCGGATCGTATCCCGAACGGTTTTTCCCGAGGTCCCCCTACACCAGGGCGCCGCCCTGCGCCGGCCCGGCGGCCACGGCCGCTTCCGGGTCGGGCACGCGCGCCGGCACCGCGGCGTCGCGCTCCAGCAGCGTGACGGTGCGGGCGGCCATGAGGATGCCGGCGAGCCCGAAGGCGAGCGAACCGAGGCCGACGCCGGCGATGACCCCGCGCGGCCCGTAGAGCGCGGCGCCGGCGAGCGCCGGCGGAATCGTGCCGAGGGTCGCCCGGCCCCAGTTGAGCAGGGTCGAGCGGAACGGGAAGCCGAGGTTGTTGAACGACGCGTTGGCGAGGAACAGCAGCCCGTTGAAGAACCACACCCCGCCGCTGACGAGGCAGAAGAATCCGAACAGGTCCGCGGCGACGCCGTCGAGCCCGAACAGCCGCATCAGCGGAAAGCGGGCGAGCACCAGCGCCGTCCAGACCACGGCGACGTAGAGGAACGTCACGAGCGCCCCGTCGCGGAGCACGCCGCGCATCCGGTCGAAGCGGCGGGCGCCCCAGTTCTGGCCGAGGATCGGGCCGATCGAGCCCGACAGGGCGAACAGCCCGCCGAAGGCCACCGGGGTCAGCCGGTCGATCACCACGTTGGCCGCGACCGCGACCGCGCCGTAGCGCGCGAGCACGTGGGCGAGGAAGGCGCTGGCCACGGAGGGCGCGAGGTTGGTGAGCACCGCCGGCAGGGCGATCCGGAACACCAGCGGCGCGTCCGCGACCGTCGCCGCGAGGCTCGCCGGCGCCAGCATCCGGTGCTGCCGCACCCCGTGCCAGCCGATCAGCGCGAAGGTGGCGCGCGCCACGCAGGTGGTGATCGCCGCCCCGTCGACGCCGAGCCCGGCTCCGAAGATCAGCAGCGGATCGAGGCCGACCGTCACCAGCGCGCCGCCGAGGGTCACGAACATCGCCTGCCGCGCCGCGCCGACGGCGCGCAGCAGCCCCGAGAACATCATGCCGGGGCCCATCAGCACGTTCGAGGGCAGGGCGATCCAGAGGAAGCGCTCGGCCACGCCCAGGGTCTCGCCCTCCGCGCCGATCGCCCGCAGCAGCGGGTCCGACAGCGGCAGTAGGAGCGCGACGAGGAGGACGGAGGCGACGATCCCGATGAGCGTCGCGGAGGTCGCGATCCGCCGCGCGCCGTCGCGGTCGCCGGCGCCGATCGCACGGCTGACCAGGGCGCCGGCGGCGATCATCAGGCCGATGTTGATCGCGATGGCGAAGAACTGGACGATCGCGGCGAAGCCCACCGCGGCGGTGAGGTTGGTGTCGCCGAGCTTCGACACGTAGAGCAGCGACAGCAGGTCGACGACGAACACCGCCATCAGCCCGACCGAGCCGGTGGCGCTCATCACCACCACGTGCCGCAGGATCGAGCCGGTGACGAAGCGGCCCGGGTCGGGCGCAGGAGGGGCGTGACCGCCTCCTTCTGCGGGTGAGCCTGGCCCGCGAGCGAGGGCGGGGCAGGGGAGCACCGTATCCGGCACGGTCGCTCCCTTCTCCCGGCCTTCGTTCACCCGAGGCCCACCTTCCCCCGCAGAGGGGAGAGGGACGAGGGTCTCACCGCTCACCGCTCTGGACCTCCATCGCCGGCGTCCGGAGCGCGCGGTCCGCCTGGGCGTCCGCCTCCGCGCGGGCGTCCGCCTCGGCCTGCGCCTCCGCCTCGCGCTCGGCTTCCTGCTCGGCCGTGTCCACCGGCGGCCGGTCGAGCATGCGGCCGGCGGCCTCGCGGCGGTCGTTGCCGATGATGTCGCGGGTCTCGGCGCTGAGCGCGCGGGCCGGGCGCTGCGGCGCGGTGAGCGGCTCGGGCTTCATCTCGGGCCCCCCGACGCCGCGCAGCCAGCCGCCGCCCTCGGGGAGCGCCCCGGCCTGTTGCAGGACGAGCCGGGCGACGTCGCGCTTGCGCACGTCCTCGACGCGCGCGGCGGCGGCGGCGGACGACAGCCCGAGGCCCTCCAGCGTGGCGCGGCCGAAGACGAGCGCGGATTCGGCGGTCTCGCGGATGTGGAAGTCCACGTCGCGGTTCATCAGTTCCACCGCGTGCGTCCGGTCGTAGGCGCGGACGTAGGTTCGGACCGACTCGAACTCCTCGTGGACGATGTCGACGATCTTCAAGGTCGCCTCGGCGTCGTCGATGCACAGGCACACGAGGTCGACCCGGCCGATGCCGGCAGCCCGCAGCACGTCGAGGCGGGTGCCGTCGCCGTAATAGATCCGGAAGCCGAAGCGCGAGGCCGAGCGGATCTGCTCGACGTCCTTGTCGATCACCGTGACGCCGACGCCCTCGGCCAGCAGCACCTGCGTCAGGATCTGCCCGAACCGGCCGAAGCCGATCACCAGGACGCGGGCCTCGGCGCTCTCGACCACGTCGGTGGCCGGCAGCGCCACGCCGCCGCGGCGGGCGCGGGCGATGTCGATCGCCTTGTCGAGGCCCTTGGCGGCCACCGGGCCGATCAGCATGGTCAGCGCCGCGAGCGCCACCGCGAAGCGCGTGGCGGTGGCGTCGGTCAGGCCCAGGGAGCCCGCCAGCGGCAGCAGCACGAAGGCGAACTCGCCGGCCGGCGCCAGGATCGCGGCGCCGCGCACCGCGTCGAGCCAGGTCGAGCCGAACAGGCGGAACAGCCCGGCCACCAGCGCGACCTTCACGAGGATCGCCGCGAAGGTCGCCCCGAACAGCAGCGGCCAGACCGCGCGCACCAGGCCGCCGTCGATCGACATGCCGACGCTCATGAAGAACAGGCCGAGCAGCATGCCGCGGAACGGCTCGATATCGGCCTCGAGCTGGTGGCGGAAGTTCGATTCCGACAGCAGGATGCCGGCCAGGAACGCGCCCATCGCCATCGACAGGCCGACCTCCTGCATCAGCAGCGCGGTGCCGAGCACCACCAGGAGGGCCGCCGCCGTCATCACCTCGCGGGCGCCGCTGGCGGCGAGCAGCCGGAAGAACCGGTTCAGGCCGTAGCGGCCGACCAGCACCACGGCGACGATCGCCCCGAGGGCCTTGCCCGTGGAGAGCGCCGCGTCCCCGAGCCAGGGCGCGCCCGTGCCGCCGCCGGCCGACGCCAGCAGCGGCATCAGCGCCAGGATGCCGACGACGGCGATGTCCTGGTACAGCAGCACCGCGAAGGCGCGGCTGCCGTAGGCGGTGCCGAGATCGCCGCGCTCCTCCAGCAATTGCAGCGCGACCGCCGTCGCCGAGAGCGCGAGCGTGATTCCGATGATCATGCTGGCGCTCGGGGCAGCGCCGAACAGCACGCCCAGGCCCCCGAGCACGACGGCGCAGACCACGAGCTGCGCCGTGCCGAGCCCGAAGATGTCGCGGCGCATCGAGACGAGCTGCGACAGGTGCAGTTCCAGCCCGACGATGAACAGCAGCAGCACCACGCCGATCTCGGCGACGCTCGCCGCCGTCTCCGGCTCGGCGATCAGCGACAGGCCGGAGGGGCCGATCAGCACCCCGGCCACGAGATAGCCGAGCACCGCGCTCTGCCCCAGCAGCCGGAAGATCGGCACGCCGATCACCGCCGCCGACAGGAAGGTCAGCACCGGCGGCAGGAAGCTCGCATGTTCGGCCGGGCTCGCCATGAAGCGCCTGATCACGAGGAATGGAGGGTTCTGCCCTTAGCGCGGACGGCGCGAGGGCGCGAGGGCCTTGCGCGTGCCGTTCGTCACCCGGCCGGCCCGCGGCGACGCGGCCTTGCGGGCAGGCGCTGCGCGAGAGGCCGTTCTCGTTCTCGGGGCTCGACCCGCCGTTTGCGGTCGCGTGTTCGTATTCCTTAACGATGAGCGCCTAGGCGTGGGGTGAGCAATGTTCGGTGGCGTTCGATCCACTGAAGACTTTATTCCCGGAGCCGCTCGTGTCGCTGAAAATCGTCTCGATCCGTACACAGCTCGTCGCCGCCTTCGCGACATTGACCTTGTGCCTGCTGGGCCTGGGTCTCCTCGGCCTCGTCGGCGTCTCGACCGTGAACGGGCTGCTGCTGGACGTGCAGAAGAACTGGCTGCCGAGCGTGCGCGACGCCGGCGCCGTCGACGCCCTGACGGGCCGCTACACGACGAGCCTGCTGCGCCACATGCTCACGACGGAGCCGAAGGC
>CAZZZJ010000345.1:0-4318 GCA_964658355.1 Beijerinckiaceae bacterium | reverse complement strand
ACCCGTTCCACACCGTCAAGGCGGTGGCCTGCGCGGTGGCCGACAAGGCGGGCGAACTGACCTTGTTCGTCGATCCGCGCAACCGAGGCGAATCGAGCCTCAAGATCGTCGGCACCAACGAGAGCGCCCAGATCAAGGTGCCGGCGGTGACGCTGATGGACTTGGTGCGCGGCGAGGGCCTGACCCGGATCGACGCGATCAAGCTCGACGTCGAGGGCGCCGAGGACCTGATCCTCGAACCGTTCCTGCGCGAGGCGCCGCCCGCGCTGCTGCCGACGCTGATGGTGATCGAGGACGGGACCGAGCAATGGCAGATCGACCTGCCGACGCTCCTGGAAGGGCACGGCTATCGCGAGATCGGCCGCACCCGGCTGAACCGGATGTTCGAGCGCGTCGGATCGGTTACGCCGGCGTGACGATCGGGATCGCGTCGGCGATCGTCATCCCGACCGGATCGATCCGGCAGCGGTAGGCGTAGGTCTCCACGCCGGCTCCGCGGGCGTCGCGGAAGGCGCGGTCGAAGGCCGGGTCGAGGTCGCGGGCGACGTCGAAGGCCTTCGCCTGCATCTGCACCACGACGATCAGCACGGCCCGTCCGCCCTGGTCCACGACCTCGGCGAGGTCGCGCATGTGCCGCGCGCTGCGGGCGGCGATGCAGTCGGGGAACTCGGCGAGGTCCGCCTGCCGCATCAGGTGGCAGTTCTTCACCTCCACATGGACCGCCGGGAGCCCCACCCCGCTCGCCAGGAAGTCGACGCGGCTGGTCGTCCCGTAGCGGACCTCCGGCCTCAGAGTCGTGTAGCCGGCAAGCGGCGCGAGATGGCCGGCGGAGAAGGCTTCGGCGACCAGCGCGTTCGGGCGCATCGTATTGATGCCGACCCATTGCGGCCCGCCGGGCAGGTCCGCCTCCACGAGCTCCCAGGAGAAGTTCAGCTTTCGCGTCGGGCTGTTCGACGGCGAGAGAAGGACCCGGTTGCCCGGCGCGGTCAGGCCCAGCATCGCACCCGGGTTGGCGCAGTGTGCCGTCACACGCGTGCCGTCGGCGAGATCCACGTCGGCGAGGAAGCGCTTGTAGCGCTGCACCAGTCGGCCTTCGATCAGGGGAGCGGAGAAGCGCATGAGGTCCGGGCGGCATCGCGGTGGTGGTCCATAGCCGACACGCACCGGCGCATGGAAGCGCCGTCGGTGGTCGCGCGTCCGCCGCCGCGCTATCTGCGGAGGCATCACGGACGACGAGCCTCATGACGACCGACACATCCGCCATCACCGCAGCCATCCTCGTGATCGGCGACGAGATCCTGTCCGGCCGGACCAAGGACAAGAACATCGGCACGATCGCCGACTACCTCACCGCCGTGGGCATCGACCTGCGCGAGGTGCGGATCGTGCCCGACGAGCCGGACGCCATCGTCGCCGCGGTGAACGCGCTCCGGGCCGCCTACACCTACCTGTTCACCACCGGCGGCATCGGTCCGACCCACGACGACATCACCGCCGACTGCGTGGCGAAGGCCTTCGGCGTCGGTATCGACGTCGATCCGCGCGCGAAGGCGATGCTGCTGGAGCGGCACAAGCCGGAGGACCTGAACCCGGCGCGCCTGCGCATGGCGCGGATTCCGGACGGCGCGGACCTGATCGCCAACCCGATCTCGAAGGCGCCGGGCTTCCGCATCGGCAACGTCTTCGTCATGGCCGGCGTGCCGTCGATCATGCAGGCCATGCTCGACCAGATCGGCCCGACGCTGCCCACCGGGGCGCGGATGCTCTCCGAGACGATCGTGGCCGGCAATCTGCCCGAGGGCGACTATGCGGCCGGCCTCGCCGAGATCGCCGGATCCTACGCCGACGTGTCGATCGGGTCCTATCCGTCGATGACGAAGGACGGGTTCGCCAACCGCATCGTCGCCCGCGGCAAGGACGCGGCCTCGGTGGCGCGTGCGCGGGCCGAGATCGAGGCGCTGGTGGCGCGCCTGCGCGCCTGACGGTCGACCCGTCCCTCATTCCGGTCGCTGGAGCGTATGCGTATGGCCGACCTCAGACACGAGGAGAAGGAAGCCAAGCACGAGGCACAGCGGGAGGCGGTGGCCGAGATCGGCCGCCCCGATGCCTTCGTCCTGCACGAGGTGATCCGCCGCGACGGCGACCAGGAACTGCGCCGCCACGGACTCTCATTGTTTCTCTCGGCCTTCGCGGCGGGCCTGAGCATCGCGCTCTCGCTGATCGTTCCGGGTGTGCTGAAGACCCACCTTCCGGACGCGGAGTGGACTAAGATCGTCACGACGATGGGCTATGCGGTCGGCTTCCTCGTGGTGGTGCTCGGGCGCCAGCAATTGTTCACCGAGAACACGATCACCCCGATCCTGCCGCTGCTGCACGACCGCTCGGCGAAGACCGCGTGGCGGGTCCTTCGGCTCTGGACCATCGTGCTCTCGGGCAACATCCTGGCGACGCTGGCGATCGCCGCCGTGCTCGCGCATTCCGGCGCGTTCGAGCCAGGGGTGAAGGCGGCCTTCTCCGAGATCAGCCACCACGCCATCGCGTTTCCGTTCTGGGACACCGTGCTGAAGGCGGTCTTCGCCGGCTGGATGATCGCCCTGATGGTGTGGTTCCTGCCCGCCACCGGAACGGCGGCACCATTCGTCATCTTTTTGATGACGTGGCTGGTCTCGCTCTGCGGCCTGGCCCACATCGTCGCCGGTTCGGTGGAAGGGTTCTACCTCGTGGTCACCGGCGCGGCCACGATGGGGGACTATGTCGAGCGCTTCTTCGTCCCCACCCTGATCGGCAACGTGTTCGGCGGCATGACCCTGGTCGCCGTCTTGAATTACGGTCAGGTCGCGCCGGAGGTCGAGGAAAGCCGCGAGGTCGAGGAGGCCGAGGGCGGATCGAGGCGGGACTGAGCGGATCCTTCCTCCGCCGCCGGGCGGCGAGTGCCGCGTCGGTTCGGTCGAACGCAGTTGGCTTTCGCGCCGATCCGACCCACAGTTCCGTGAAGGATCGCGGATGACAGGACCGCCGGAAGCGCGGTCGGAATGGGGACGATGCGCTCGCTCAAGGTCCGTTTCGCGCTGCTGCTCGGGTCGATCGCCCTCGTCGTCGTACTGGCGGCGGCCGGCGTGCTCGCGGCGATCGGGGCCGCCGAGCGGACGATCGACCGGACATTGGCGGCGCAAGGGCGCCTGGAACTCCTGGCGGAGCTGTCCGGCCGGATGACGCAGTTCGGCATGGCGGCGGTCGAGACTATCGGCAACCCCGACCTCGCGCCGGAGGCGATGGGAATCGCCCGCAGCAACGTCGACCGGGCGCTCACGACCGTCGACGAGGCGCTGTCGAAGTCGGTCGCCGGAAGTGACGACCCGCAGGACCGAATGCAGTACGCCCTGCGCAACCGGCCGATGTCGCAGCTGCGCGCCGCCCGGGCGATCCTCGACCGGCAGGTCGCGCAGATCGTCCGCCAGACCGATCCGGACAAGCGCCAGGACTCGATCAAGGGCGCGCTGAACGGGTTCGGTGCGATGACCGGCCAGCCGCTCTCGTTCCTGATCGAGGCGGAGCGTCGTAGCATGGTGCTGGGCTCCGATGCGGCGCGAGAACTCTCGCAGCGCCTGCGGATCGCCGCCGCGCTGGCGGTGCTGGCGGCGCTCGGCCTGGTCGTGCTGCTCTGGCGCAGCATCACCCGGCCGACGCTGGCGCGGATCGAGGCGGTGCGCCGGGCCGCCGGTGCGATCGGCGGCGGCAAGCTCGACACCCGCCTCTCCGTCGCGACCCGCGACGAGCTCGGCCTGCTGGTCGCCAACGTCAACCGCATGGCTGCCCGGCTCTCGCGCCGCGAAGGCCGCGTCGCCGCCGACCGCGCGGCGCTCGAGGACACGGTGGAGGCGCGCACCGCCGACCTGCGCGCGGCGAACGCGCGGCTGGAGGCGGTCGACCGCTCGCGCCGCCGCTTCTTCGCCGACGTGAGCCACGAGCTGCGCACGCCGCTCACCGTCATCCTCGGGGAATGCGACCTTGCGGCGCGCGCCGGTCCCCGCATCACCGACCATGCGCCGGCCTTCGCGACGATCCGCAAGCGTGCGATGCGCCTGAAGCTGCGCGTCGAGGACCTGCTGCGGGTCGCGCGTTCCGAATCGGGCGAGATCGAGCTCGACCGCCGCGCCCTCGACCTGTCGCCGGTGCTGGCGGAGGCGGTCGACAACCTCGCCTCCGAGGCCGCTCGCCGTCGCGTCGCGCTCGTCTTCGAGCCGGGGCCGCGGAACCTTGAGATCCTGGCCGACCGCGAATGGCTGCGCCAGGTCGTCGAGAGCCTGATCGACAACGC
>CAZZZJ010000344.1:0-4329 GCA_964658355.1 Beijerinckiaceae bacterium | reverse complement strand
AGCGTCAGCAGGTCGTAGCGCGTGCCGGGATCCGGAGCGGCACGCAGGAATTTCGTCGGAAGCCCGAGGCCGTCGGACAGGGCGGCGATGAAGCCCGGCACGTCATGGGCGGCCGAGAGACCGAGCAGCACGCCGGCGAGGTCGCGGGGCGGGGGAGGGCAGGGCCGAAGCGCTGCCGTGGCGGCGACCGCCTCGCGGATGGCATCGCGCCGCGTCGGGTCGGCGTGGAGGTAGAGCGGCGCAAGTTCGGCGGCCGAGAGATCGGGGCGCTCGAGCAGGAGGCGACCGAGATCGGGGTCGGTCCGGCCGCGGCCGACCAGATCCCGGACGTTCTCACCGCGCAGCGTGATCCCGAGATTGCCGGCGAGCGCCCGGTCGATCGTCGGGTCGCCCCGTTGCGCCAGCTCGGCGATGACCGCGCGCGGCAGGCCGGGGCGCCCGGCCATCGCCGATCCGAGGTCTGCGCCGTCGAGGAGCGCTGCATCGATCAGCGCGGGTGACAGGAGAACCGCCGATCCCAGGACGATGTCGCGGACCCGGCCGCCGCGTGCGGCGAGCGTTGCCAGGACCGATTGCGGCGTATCGGCGAAGGGGGCCAGCTTCTCCGCGACGATCGCCGCAGTCTCCTCGTCGACGATCGGGATCAAACCGCCGGCCAGGGAGGCGAAGGATTCGAGCTCCGATCTGTCGCGGTTGGCCGCCTGCACGAACAGATCGGTCTGGACCCGCAGGATCACGGGCTTCAGGTCGAGATGCGCGATGCGGGACAGTTCGATCAGCCCGGACAGGTCGGGCGCGACCTCGACGGATGGCGGCATGGCACTTCGGATACGCAGGAACTGGATCGACCATCACGCTAGGATGTTTTGCGTGAATCGACCTTTAATCCACCTGCGGGACGAACGTGCCGTCCTGCGCCAATACCGGATTCCGCCCATCCCGAATCTTGTCGAGACCCGCTTCGTATCCATCGTCGACGCGGGCCGGCGGAACGTCTCGCGAGCGGGTGTCAGGCCTTCGTCCCGCTTACGGCGATGCGCCCCTCCACCGGGTAGGCCGGATCGTTGTAGCCGGCCGTCGAGGGGTGGCCGGTCACGACGAGGCCGTCGACCAGGGCTTCGTCCTCCGGCGTGAACGCGTAGTCGAGCCCGCCGAGATAGTCGGTCCACTGCGCAAGCGTGCGCGGGCCGGCGATCACCGCGGTCACCGTCCTGTTGTTCATCACCCAGGCGAAGGCGAACTGGCCGGCGGTGATGCCGCGTGCCTCGGCATGGTCCTTCAGGGTCCGGGCGATGCGCAGGGATTCCGGGCGCCACTCCGTCTGCATCATCCGTGCGTCCTGGCGGCCCGCGCGGGTGTCGGCGGGCGGCGGGGCGTCGGGATCGTACTTGCCCGTCAGGACGCCGCGCGCGAGGGGCGAATACGGCACGACCCCGAGGCCGAAATGCGCGCAGGCTGGCAGGTGCTCGGTCTCCGGCATCCGGTTGAGGGCGTTGTAATAGGGCTGGCTTACCACCGGCCGATCGATGCCGTAGGCGTCGCACAGGCGACAGATCTCGGCGATCCGCCAGGAGCGGTGGTTCGAAACGCCGAAGTGCCGGATCTTGCCCTGCCGCACCAGTGTCTCCATCGCCCGCACCGTCTCGTCGAGCGGCGTCGCGTGGTCCTCCTTGTGCAGGTAGTAGATGTCGATGAAATCGGTGCCGAGCCGCCGCAGGCTCTCGTCGGCGGCATGGAGCACGTGGACGCGCGACAACCCGCGGTCGTTCGGGCCTTCGCCCATGGGATTCGCGACCTTGGTCGCCAGAACCCAGGCATGCCGGTTCGCGGCGATCGCCCGTCCAGTGATCACCTCGGACGCGCCCGCATTGTAGACATCGGCCGTATCGATGAAATTCACGCCCGCGTCGCGCGCGCTCGACACGATGCGCGCGGAATCGGCCTCGTCGGTGGCGCCGCCGAACATCATCGTGCCGAGGCAGATCGGCGAGACCTTGAGGCCGGAGCGGCCGAGCGTGCGGTATTCCATCGGAAGCGATCCTGCGTCGTTGGGCTGCGGTGCTATCTCGGCCGCGATCGGGGACGGTCAACCATCCTGGCGCGTTCGAGATCGGAAACGGCACGCCAGCACAACCGAGACCGGGGCGCCCGTAACCGCAACGGGATCGCGGCGAATGCCTCGAACAGATCCCATCGCGCTTCCGCCCGCCCGGCGGCGAATCCCCACCGATCTCCATGCGAAGCGACGAAATGCACCGTTCCCTGCCGCTGCCCTGGCTCGACCGCGCCGGGCGCCTTTCCCTCCTGAAGCTCGTCGCGTTCCTGCTTGCCGTCGCGCCGGCAATCTATCTGGCCGGGGCCTACGCGGCCAACGCGCTCGGGCCGAAGCCGATCACCGCCCTGATCCACGGGACCGGCGAGTGGACGATCCGCTTCCTCCTGGCCTCGCTCGCGGTCACGCCCCTGCGGCGCGTGGCGAACTGGCCGAAGCTGATCAACGTCCGGCGCCTGCTCGGCGTCACCACGCTGGCCTACGCCCTGGCGCACCTCGCCCTCTACGTGGTCGACCAGAACTTCGACCTCGCCAAGGTGGTCTCGGAGATCGCCCTGCGTTTTTACCTAACGATTGGCTTCGTGGCGCTGCTCGGGCTGATCGCGCTCGGTGCGACCTCGACCGATGCCGCGATCCGGCGGATGGGCTCGGGCTGGTCGCGCCTGCACAAGGCGGTCTATGTCATCGGGGTCCTCGGGATGCTGCACTACTTCCTGCAATCCAAGATCGACGTCTCCGATCCGGTGTTCTGGACCGGCCTGTTCCTCCTGCTGATGGGCTGGCGCCTGATGCAGCGATTCCGCCTGCCGATGCGGCCGTGGTCGCTGGTCCTCCTCGCGATCGCCGCCGGCCTCTCGACGGCGGGAATCGAGGCGGCGTGGTACGGGATCAAGAGCGGCATCCCGGCCGAACTTGTGCTCGGGGCCAACCTCGACTTCTCCGATGTGATCCGTCCGGCTTGGTGGGTCCTCGCCGTCGGCCTGCTGCTCCCACTGACGGCGCTCGTTCGCGTTTCGCCCGTGTCCCGCAATCCATCGGCACGCGCCGAGCGCCCGCCCCGCATCGCGCCGGCCGAGTGACCGCCTTGTTCCCGCCGGTCCGCTGACGCAAAACCGGCTCGGCCTCACGAGGGGCCGAATGGAGCTCGATCTGTCCATGCGCGGTTTCCTGAGCCGATCTTCGCTCGCCCTCGCGGTGATCTGCCCGGGGGCGGCGCTCGCCGCTTGCCCACTGCCGGAGCCGCCGCCGGCCGCGGCCAAGCCCGAGAAGCCCGCTTTGCCGGCCAAGCCCGCATGCCTGGATGCCAAGGGCGGCTGCCCCGGCTGGGAAGCCTACAGCTACAACGACGCGATCAAGGCCTACAATCTGCAGCTCCAGGCATTCCGCCCGCTGGCGGAAGGCTACCTGCAGAAGCTCAACGCCTACGTGAAGGCGGCCTCGGATTATGCGCAGTGCGAAGTCAAGGCGATGCAGTAATCGCGCCTTTCGCGGGGCCAATCGTGCATGCTAGTCATGAGCCATGAGCGTCCACCCCAAGCCGCGCATGACCGTCGACGAGTTCCTCGCCTGGGGGGAGGGACGGCCGGGACGGCATGAGTTGCTCGACGGCGAGGTGTTCGCGATGTCGCCGGAGCGGGTGCGGCATGCTGAGACCAAACTCTCCGTGCAGCTGGCATTGCGCACCGCGATCCGGCGGGCAGCCCTCCCGTGTCAGGTGTTTCCGGATGGGATGACCGTCCGGATCGAACGGACCACGGCCTACGAGCCCGACGCGTTCGTTCGCTGCGGCCCTCGCCTGGATCCCGGCGCCGTCGAGGTGCCCGACTCGATGATCGTGGTCGAGGTTCCGTCTCCGAGCACGCGGTCGATCGACACCGGGATCAAGTTCTCCGGGTCTTTCGGCGTCGCCGGCGTGATGCACGACCTCGTCGTCGATCCGGTGAAGCGCCTCGCCATCCACCACCGCCGCGCCGCAGACCTGATCGAGACGCGCGTCGTCTCGGACGGTGAGCTGACCTTCGATCCGCCCGGACTGACGCTTCCGCTCGCCGCGATGTTCGACGACGCCTGAGCCGGATCGCCTTGACCCCTGTCGGAGCCGGTGCGAGAGCGCGCGCACATCACAAGGGATGCCCGCATGACCGCTCCTCTCGATCTCCTGGTGCTCGGCAACGCCATCGTCGACGTCATCGCACGCACCGACGAGGGATTCCTCGCGGCCCAAGGCGTGCCGAAGGGCGCGATGGCGCTGATCGACGAGGCGCGCGCCGAGGCGC
>CAZZZJ010000343.1:0-4348 GCA_964658355.1 Beijerinckiaceae bacterium | reverse complement strand
CGACGGGGCGAAAAATTGACCGTCGGTTAACCTTGCTGAGGTCAGATCGGACGTCCGCGATGCGGGTCTTCGCTTGCGTTGACGATCGTCAGAGGCCCATGGTACCCGCCATCATCACGTCAACGGTGATTTCCGGATCGGCGGACGCGCCCCGCGGCCAAGCGGGGATCGTCCGTGCGCGGGCCTTTGGCCGCGGCACGACCGGGACCGCCCAAACCATCCGCGCCGCGACGCCGCGGCCGGGCGCAGGCAGCCATGAGCCGAACCGTTCTCCCCGTCCACGGCGGGCTGCCTCGGCCGCGCGACGCCCGGGATTCCTTTGCAGGCGGGGTGGCGCGATGACCGTCGGATCGGCCGAACGGGCTTGCGCCCCGCACGTTCCCGTGCTGCTGGCCGAGGTGCTGGCCGCCCTCGACCTTCCCGGGGCGGGACTCGCGGTCGACGGCACATTCGGTGCCGGCGGCTACACCCGCGCGATGCTCGCCGCCGACCCCGATCTCCGCGTGATCGGCATCGACCGCGATCCGTCGGCCATCGCCGGCGGCACCGCGCTCGTCGCCGCCTCGAACGGCCGCCTCACGCTCGTTCCCGGCCGCTTCGGATCTCTCGACGCGCACCTGGCGGAGCTCGGCCAGGCGCAGGCCGACCGGATCGTGCTCGATATCGGCGTCTCGTCGATGCAGATCGACCAGCCCGAGCGGGGTTTCTCGTTCCGCAACGACGGCCCCCTCGACATGCGGATGGCCGCCACCGGCACCAGCGCCGCCGACCTCGTCAACGAGGCCGAGGAGGCGGAGCTCGCCGACATCATCTACCATTACGGCGAGGAGCGCCGCTCGCGGGCGGTGGCCCGCAGCATCATCGAGGCGCGCCGCCGCGGCCGGATCGAGACCACGGCGCAGCTCGCCGACCTCGTCGCCGGTGTCGTGCGGACCGAACCCGGCAGCGGCATCCATCCGGCGACGCGCACGTTCCAGGGCCTGCGCATCGCGGTCAACGACGAGCTCGGCGAGCTGGTTCAGGCGCTGCACGCCGCCGAGCGGATGCTCAGGCCCGGCGGGCGCCTCGCGGTGGTGACCTTCCATTCGCTCGAAGACCGCATCGTCAAACAGTTCTTCGCCGCCCGCAGCGGCCGTTCGGTCCAGGCCTCGCGCCACATGCCGAGCGCGCTGCCCGGCGGCGAGCCCGCGGCCGCCAGGAGCTTCAACCCGGTGACCAAGGGGCCGGTGCTGCCCTCCGATTCCGAGATCGCGCGCAACCCCCGCTCGCGCTCGGCCAAGCTTCGCGCCGCCGAGCGCACCGACGCACCCGTGCCGGCGCCGCTCGCCGCGATCCAGGCGCTCGCCGCACTTCCCGAAGCCCCGCGCGGAGGCGCACGCCGGTGATCCGCCTGCTCAACCTGCTCGCCGTCGCCGGCCTCGTCGCCTCGGCGATCTACGCCTACTCGATCAAGTACGACACGCTCTACCAGGGCGGTCAGGTCTCGAAGCTGAAGAGCGGCCTGCACGCCGAGCGGCAGGCGATCGCGGTGCTGCGCGCGGAGTGGCAGCTCCTCACGCGACCGGACCGGCTGCAGGCGGCGGTGGAGAAGCATCTCGCCCTGGAGCCGATCGGCATCAGCCACCTCGGGCGCCTCGCCGACCTGCCCGCGCGGCCCGAGCGCGGCGACGAGATCGGCCGCCTGCTCGCCGCGACGGCGACGCCGAAGGACAAGGGCACGGTGGCGGAACCCCGCACCACCGGATCGATCACCCGCACCGTCGTCACGACCCGCACGCCGAATACGGCATCGAGGTAGTCCCCGTGTCTCAAGACGCTCACGACGCCACACCCGACGCCGCCGATCTCGCCACGCAGGCCACGGACCCGCACGCGATGCCGGACGACGCTGCCGGGACCGACCACGCGGCGCCCGAGGCCGCGCCGCGTTCCTTTGCGGTCGAGGAGCCGGTGGTCGCGGCCGAGCCGCGGGTGCACCTGGGGCTCCGCCTGTTCCGGGCCATGTTCCGCCTTGCGATCGAGCGTTCGTATACCCGCGTCGCGCTGGTCGGCCTTGCCTTCGTGGCGGTGTTCGGGGCGATCAGCGTGCGCCTCCTGTCCATCGCGATCTTCGGCGCGCCGCCGAGCCAGGAGCACCGGGTGGCGGCCGCCGCCACCACCGCGATCCGGCCCGACATCATCGACCGCAACGGCGAGATCCTCGCCACCGACATCCGCACCGTCTCGGTCTTCGCCGAGCCCGGCAACATCTACGACAAGGACGAGGCGGTCGAACTGCTCACCGCCGTCCTGCCCGAGCTGAACGCCACGGAGCTGCGCACCAAGCTCACGCAGAAGCCGGGCAAGAAGGGCGTCGGCTTCGTTTGGGTCAAGCGCGAGCTGACGCCGAAGCAGCAGGCCGAGGTGCACCGGCTCGGCATCCCCGGCATCGGCTTCCTGCCCGACCACAAGCGCGTCTACCCGAACGGGGTCGCCGCCGCCCACATCATCGGCGCGACGAACCTCGACGGTATCGGCATCGCCGGAATGGAGAAGTACATCGACAACCAGGGCAACAAGGCCCTGAACGATTTCGGCTTCGTCGCCAAGCAGACCGACCTCAAGCCGATCCAGCTCTCCGTCGACCTGCGCGCGCAGTTCGCGGTGCGCGACGAGCTCGCCAAGGGCATCGAGCACTTCAAGGCCAAGGCCGGCGCCTCGATGATCCTCGATGTCCAGACCGGCGAGGTGATCGCGCTGGTCTCGATGCCGGACTTCGACCCGAACAATCCGGTCGACGCCCTGTCCGACGACAAGATCAACCGCATGAACGTCGGCGTCTACGAGATGGGCTCGACCTTCAAGGCGATGACGCTCGCGATGGCGCTCGAATCGGGCAAATACAACGTCAACTCGACCTTCGACACACGCGGCGGCGTCCTGAACTGGGGTCGCCAGAAGATCCACGAGTATCACGGAACCAACCGCGTCATCACCATGCCGGAGGTGTTCACGCACTCGTCCAACATCGGCTCGGCCAAGATGGCGCTCGGCGTCGGCGTGCCCGGCCACAAGGCGTTCCTGCGCAAGATGGGCCTGCTCGACCGGATGCGGACCGAGCTGCCGGAATCGGCGATGCCGATCGTCCCGCCGCGCTGGACCGAGATCAACACCATCACCATCGCCTTCGGCCACGGCCTCGCGGTGGCGCCGATCCAGGCGACCGCCGCGGTGGCGGCGATCGCCAACGGCGGCTTCCTGATTACGCCGACCTTCCTCAAGACCGACGTCAAGGATGCGATGGCGAAGGCGACGCAGGTGCTGAGCCCGCAGACCAGCGAGGCGATGCGCTTCATCATGCGCCTCAACGCCACCGAAGGGTCCGCCAAGAAGGCCGCGATCCCGTACTACTTCGTCGGCGGCAAGACCGGCACCGCCGAGAAGGTGATCCACGGCCGCTACATCCACAACCGGCTGTTCACGACCTTCATGGCGGCGGCGCCGATGGACAAGCCGAAATACCTGTTCGTCACCATCATGGACGAGCCGCAGGGCCTGCCGGAGAGCGGCGGCTACGCCACCGCCGCCTGGAATTCCGGCGTCGTCACCGGCAAAGTGATCGAGCGAGTCGCGCCGATCCTCGGCCTGCCGCCGCAATTCGAGCCGCCGGTGAAGCCGTTCCCGCTCATGGTCAAGCTGAACGCCTACCACGCCAACCTGATCGGCGGCCCATGAGCGGGCCGACGCTGGGCACGCTGGTCCCGGAAGCCGGGACGGCGGAGGCCGGCCGGCCCGTGGCCGGACTGACCGCCGACAGCCGGCAGGTGGTGCCGGGCGGCGTCTTCGTCGCGGTGTCGGGGACGAAGGCCGACGGCCGGCGGTTCTCCGCCAAGGCCGCCGCGGCCGGCGCGGTCGCCGTGGTGGGGGAGGGCGCCCGCCCGGCCGACCTGCCGTCCGAATGCGCCTGGATCACCGTCCCGGACGCCCGCCGCGCGCTCGCGCTCGCAGCCGCGCGCCTGTCCGGGCGGCAGCCCGCGACCATCGTCGCCGTCACCGGCACCGCCGGCAAAAGCTCGGTCGCCGACTTCGTCCGCCAGATCCTGTCGCGGATGGGACGCGACTCGGCGAGCCTCGGCACGGTCGGCATCGTCACCAACCGCGGCGCCGCCTACGGATCGCTGACGACGCCGGACCCCGTCACCCTGCACGAGACCCTGGCGCGGCTCTCCGACGACGGCATCACCGACCTCGCGATGGAGGCCTCCTCGCACGGCATCGAGCAGCGCCGCCTCGACGGCGTGCACCTCGCCGCTGCCGGCTACACCAATCTCGGGCGCGACCACCTCGACTATCACGCGACCGTCGAGGA
>CAZZZJ010000342.1:0-4352 GCA_964658355.1 Beijerinckiaceae bacterium | reverse complement strand
CGCCGCTCAACATCTACCTCACCGTCCCGAGCACCGTGCCGGCGACGACGCCGGACCTGGAGACCGCGGGCGGCGACCTGACGGCCGCGAAGATCGCCGCCTTGTTCGATGCGTGGCCCGAGGCGGTGGGCCTGGGCGAGAAAATGGACTTCGTCGCCGTCGCCGAGGGCGATGGCCGCGCGCACGCGATCATCGCGGCCGCGCTCGAACGGGGACGCCCGGTCTCGGGCCACATCTACGGCCGCGATTTCGTCGCACCCTACGCGGCTTCCGGCGTCACCGACACCCACGAGGCGATCGACCGCGACATCGCCGACGACCTGCTCGACGCCGGCGTCTGGATCTTCCTGCGCGGTGGGCCGCCGACGACACCGTGGCACTCGCTGCCGAAGGCGATCGGCACGGTGATCGATTACGGCGCCGCCTGGAAGCGGATCTGCTGCTGCACCGACGACCGCGACGCGGAAGATCTCCTCGCCCACGGGCTCGACTGGGTGGTGCGCGAGGCGGTGCGGATGGGCATCCCGAAGCCCGTCGCGTGGTCGATGGGCTCGCTGCACGGGGCCACCCGCTACGGCCTCGACGGCGAGATCGGCGGCCTGGGCGGCGGCCGGCGCGCCGACCTCGTGCTCCTCGACGACGACCTCGTGCCGCAATCGACCTGGTACGGCGGCGAGCTGGTGGTCGAGAACCGGACGATCACGCCCCGCCTCGACGCGGCCCTGTCGCGTCCCTACCGCTACCCGGCGCGGGCCTACGCCACCGTCCACCTTCCGGCGTCGGTGCCGTCCCTGGTTCCGGCGCTTCCGCGCAGCGCCTGCACTGTCAACGCGATCCGAACCACGCTCCCCGGCATCGAACTCGTCCACGAGCGCTTGGCCCTGACGCCGGCAGGGGATTGGGCGGCGACGCTGGCCGCAAACGACCTGTGCCACGTCGCGGTGGTGGAGCGGCACGGCAGCGGCGGCCACGTGGCACACGGCCTGCTGCGCGCCTTCGGGCTCAGGCGCGGCGCGGTGGCGAGCAGCGTCGGCCACGATTCGCACAACCTCATCGTCGCCGGGCTCGACGAGGCCGACATGCGGGTCGCGGTCGAGGCCGTCGCGGCGCATCAGGGCGGGGTCTGCGTCGTCGAGGACGGCGCGGTGATCGCGATGGTGCCGCTGCCGGTGGCGGGGCTGCTCTCGGACAAGCGGGTCGGCGCGGTCGCCGAGGAGGTCCGCGCCCTCAAGGTGGCCTGGGAGCGGGCCGGCTGCACCATCCCCTATATGGGCTTCAACCTGATCCCGCTCTCGGTGATCCCGCAGATCCGCATCACCGACAAGGGCTTGGTGCTGGTGCCGGAGATGCGGCAGGTGCCGCTGTTCGAGCCGGCCTGAGGCAGGTCCGACCCGATCATCGCAGGAAGTCCAGGAGGGTCCGGTTGAAGGCCTCGGGGCGCGTGACGCTGTGGGCGTGGCCACCCTCGGCCACGCGGTCGAGGCGGGCGTTGGCGAGGCCTGCGGCGAGGCGCTCGGAGGCGGTGTAGGGCACCAGCACGTCGTCGCGCGCCGCCATCACCAGAGTCTCGTGCGGGATCGCCCCGAGCTGGCCGGCCAGGGTGAAGCGTTCCAGCGCGCCGATGCGCGCCAGAACGGTCTCAGGCCCGGGGAAATGCGCCAGCGCATGCGCCTCGTCCGCCGCGACCCGCGCGGCGTTCTCCGAGAGCCACCACGACGGATACAGGAAGATCGCCTGCGCTCGGACGAAGGCCTCCGGGCCGGCCTGATTCAGGAGTGCCTTGCGCGCCGTGAAGCACCGCAGCGTCGCGGAATCGATCGCGTCCCAGCCGTTGATCACCACGATGCGCCCGACGCGCCTCGGATGGGTCAGCGCCAGCTGCAGCGCGATCAGGCCGCCGAGGGCGTGCCCGACGAGATCGGCCGTCTCGGTGCCGGTGGCGTCGAGGACGGACAGCGCGTCCTCGGCCATCGCCGCGATGTCGTGGCCGGGCTCGAGCACGCCTTTCGAGCGGCCGGTGCCGCGGTGGTCGTAGCTCAGGACGCGGAAACGCTCCGCCAGCGCCGGCATCTGCGGCGCGAAATAGCCCGCCATCCCCCCGAGGCCCGGCGAGAGCAGGACGGTGCGGAGACCGTCGCCGGAGACCTCGTGATGGACGGGCATCAGACCGAGGTATCGACGGCCAGCGCGCCGACCGGGCTGCCGACATGCGCCACCGAGGCGACCTCCACGAGCGCGTCGGGCTTCACCAGCCCGCACTGGATGCAGTAGCGCGCCGGCTTCTCCCCGGGGAAGTATTCGGCATAGACCGCGTTGATGGCGGCGTAGTCGGCCCAGTCCTTCAGGAAGACGTGGTTGAAGGTCACGTCGTCCATGGTCCCGCCGGCGGCCGCGACGACGCCCTTGATCGTCTCCAGCACGTGGCGCGTCTGCGCGGCGGCATCGCCGACGTGGACGACGTTGGCGTCGGCATCGAGCGGCAGCGTGCCGGAGACGTAGAGCACGCCGTCCGCGAGCGTGCCGGGAACGTAGGGCGCCAGCGGCTTGCCGGTGCCGGGCGGGATCACGACGGTCTTGGGCATGTCTTTCGGGGCTTTCCGTTGGCGATCACGCGGCGGCTTCGGTGCGCCGCGGCTCGGCGGCGAGCGCCGCCTCGAACGTGGCGACGTCCGAGACCCAGCCGAAGAAGGTCTCGATGTTGAGGAGCGAACCCTCCTGCAGGCTCGGCGGCCCGGCCTGATGGGTGGCGTCGGCGAGCACGATCCCGAAATATTCGAGGAAGAACCCGTCGCGCAGGGTCGATTCCACACAGACGTTCGTGGCGATGCCGGTGAAGGCCAGCGTGCGGATACCGCGCGCCCGCAGGGTGCTGTCGAGCGCGGTGTTGTAGAAGCCGCTGTAGCGCGGCTTGCCCATGACGACGTCGCCGGGCTGCGGCCTGAGCGCGTCGACGAGGTCGTAGTCCCAGGTGCCGCGGGTCAGGAGCCGATTGTTCAGCCCCGGCTGCCGGCGCATGGTCTTCAGCGCGTTCGACTTGTGCCAGTTCGGCGAGCCCGGCCCCCCGGCCTCGACGTAGTCGGCGTCCCATCCGTTCTGGAACCACAGGACGAGGATGCCCGCCGCCCGCGCCGCCGCCACGGCGGCGTCGATGCGCTCGATCACCGGCCCGGTCTGCGAGACGTCGAAGCCGGCGAGATCGAGGTAGCCGCCCTTCGTCGCGTAGGCATTCTGCATGTCGACGACGATGAGCGCGGTGGCGGCCGGGTCGAAGGCGATCGCCTCGGGGCGCGCGGGCAGGGTCACGCTCCCGAAGCGGCCGGTCGAATCGCGGTATCCCGCGGGCGCGTCCATCACGCGGCCTCCGAGACGGGCGCGGCATGCACCGTGACGTGCCGGCGGGTTCGCATCATCGGCTGGATCTTCTGCCCGAAATCGTCGAGCCCCTTCAGGAAGTCGTCGAACACGAGCAGCACGCCGCCGACGCCGGGCACGGTCATGACGTCGTCGAGCATCCGCGCCACGGTCTCGAACGCGCCCACGAGGGTGCCCATGTTGATGTTCACCGCGGAGGTCGGGTCGGCCATCTGGCGCACGTTGGTGTCTGCGCCCGACTTGGTGTCGGCCGCGCTCTGCACGCCGAGCCAGGCGATCGCCTCCTGGTCCGCGCCGGCCTTGTAATGCTCCCACTTGGCGTGGGCGGCTTCGTCGGTCTCGTCCGAGATCACCATGAACAGCACGTAGGATGAGACCGCGCGGCCGGTCTTCGCCTTGGCGGCTTCGAGCCGCGCGACGGTCGGCGCGAAGGCGGTCGGGGTGTTCACCCCCTTGCCGAAGCAGAAATTGTAGTCGGCGTAGGTGGCGGTGAAGGCCATGCCGGCCTCGCTCTGGCCGGCGCAGATCACCTTCATCGGCGCCTGCGGCCGCGGGCTCAGGCGGCAATCGTCCATCTGGAAGAATTTGCCCTTGAGGTCGCTGCGACCGGTCTCCCAGAGCTCGCGCAGGATCTGCGCGTATTCCGAGAGGTACTGGTACCGGTCGGCGAAGAACGCGTCGCCGGGCCAGAGGCCCATCTGCGAATATTCCGGCTTCTGCCAGCCGGTGATCAGGTTGAGGCCGAAGCGGCCGTCGGAGATCGAGTCGATGGTCGCGGCCATCCGCGCGGTGATCGCCGGCGGAAAGCACAGGGTCGGCGCCGTGGCGTAGAGCTTGATCCGCGAGGTGACGGCGGCGAGCCCGGCCATCAGCGTGAACGATTCGAGATTGTGGTCCCAGAACTCGGTCTTGCCGCCGAAGCCGCGCAGCTTGATCATCGACAGCGCGAAATCGAGCCCGTAGCCCTCCGCCTTGAGCGT
>CAZZZJ010000341.1:1827-4377 GCA_964658355.1 Beijerinckiaceae bacterium | reverse complement strand
GCTACGCGTTCGGCGAGCCGATGACGATGCTGCAGGCCCGGCAACTCGTCGGGGCTGCGCCGGAAGCGGCCTGATCGCCGTTTGATCCACACGACGCTTGTCCAGGCATCCCGATCTGTTGCGCCTGCGTCCCAGAGGGGCCGATCGCGTTGAACGCGCGATCGTTGCCGCCTAACGCTCGCTCGGCCGACCGGACCACCAGCACCATGCGTGGCCGGGTTGCCGATAGGGCTGTCGAACTCATGAAAAAACTTCTCTTCTCCTCCGAGGGGCGGATCGGACGCGGAACCTTCTGGAAGGGCATTCTCGGTTCGGTCTTCGGCGCCGTCATCGTCGCGACCGCGCTGAACTACGTTCTGGCGCAGATGATCCCGAACGAGGCCGCCGCGGGCGAGGGCTTCTCCGTCAACGGCCCGGCCGCGATCCCCTTCGTCCTCCTGAACCTCGGCACCACGATCTTCATCACCTGGGCGTCGGTCTGCCTCGGCATAAAGCGCTACCACGACCGCAACAAGCCCGGCATCTGGGTGCTCCTGTCGCTGATCCCGCTCGCGAACCTCTGGTACTTCATCGAAACCGGTTTCCTGGCGGGCACCGTCGGCCCGAACACCTTCGGTCCCGATCCGCGCGGCCGCAGCCTCGCCGCGCCCGCGGGCTTCTCGCCGGCGGTCTGAGGCCGCGCCCTCCCGTCTTCCAGAACGCCGACGCCGGTTCGCCGAGGCGGTCCGAACCGACCGTCCGCCCCCGCACCCGATCGATCGGGGACGGGGGCGTTTTCGTTTCGGCAGGGCTTCGCGGGCGGTGCGCCCGCCGCCCCGGATCAGACGAGATCACGGCTTGGCCGCGTCATTTAAGGCTCCCTTAACCATGCCGACGCAAGGTTCTGTGGAGAGACGGCGGGCGCGTAACGCATCCGCCGCGCGCTGGAGAACGGTGATGGCCGAAGCGGTGAGGCGGTTTGGCGAGGCAAGCGGATCCGATGTGGTGCGCCGGTTGATCGCGCGTCCGATCCGCCTCGACCCGCCACGCATGGCCGCGTCCATCCCGGCGTCGACCGCGTTCGCGTCGGCCTCCGCCGACCCGGTCGACGGTCGGTCCGAGATCCTGGTCCCGGAGCCGACCGGCGATGCCGCGGCTTTCGAGAACGGCGCGGTCGAGGACGAGCGTTTCGACGAGGACTTCGAGGACGACGTCGTGGAGCGCCTCCACGCCGAGATGGCGGTGATGAAGGCCATCCTGATGGCCGAGCGGGCGGAGGCGGCCTCGCTCCGCGCCCGGATCGCAGAGCATGCCGAGCCCGAGCCGATCGGCGCGGAGGCCCGCGCCACCCGCGAGCGCTGGGCCGCCATGGTCGACCGCCTGCTCATGTCGCCGCGCTGATCGTCTCAACCATCATGACCTTCGGGAGACGACCATGAGCGCGCGCTGCTCGCTCGTCGTCAACGGCAAGTCCGTCCGCATCGCCACCGGCGACACCCCGCTCGATACGGCGGTCGCCGACGGGATGATCGCATCCGCCCAGGCCACCCACGGTGCCGCCGTGCCCGGACAGGGAACGAGCCCGGGCGCGCGCCGGGTTCCCGGCCGCCGCGACCGCATCGACCCGATCAAGCTGCAGCTGCCCGCGAGCCCTCCGATCCTAGCGCAGTCCGAGGAGCCTGCGCCGGCCGTCGTCATGCGCACCGGGACGGTGACCGACGTGCGCGCCCTCACGGCGCACGTGGTCGAGGTCGTCGTCACGGTCAACAAGGACCTCGCGCTCGGCCACGGCGCCCAGGTCGCGCTCGCGCTGGACGGCGTCGGACTGCGCACACTGTGTCCGACGCTGCGCGTCGACGGCTCTGCGGAACTGAACGAACTCGTGTTCCATCTCGCCCGCGACGAGGACGGCTGGTCGCTTGCCGATTCCCTACCGCTCCATGCCGACGTGAAGGTCCGCGGGCCGGTCGGGCGGGCGCAGTACCGACCCGGCGGCGGCCGACTCGTTCTCGTCTCCGCCGGCTGCGGATTCGCGCAGATCTGGTCGATCGCCAGGGCGGCCCGTTACATCGAGCCGACGCGCGACATGTGCGTGATCGCAGGCGCGCGCGATCCGCTCGATCTCTACATGCGCGAGAGCCTGGACTGGCTGCGCGCCACCGGCGTCGGGCGCATCGTGCTCACCGCCGACCGGAGCCGCCAGAGGCCGCCGGACGTGCGTCCCGGGCCCCTGACCGCCCACCTGCCGGCCCTCCGCGCCACCGACGTGGTCCACGTCGCCGGCGACAGCTCGACCGTCGGAGCCGTGCAGGTGCTGGCCGCCGCCGTCGGCGCGCGCTGCTACCCGGTGCTGGTCGACGCTTAGGCCCGCGACGCGGCCGTCTCGTTCCCGGCTCGCAGGGTGTGAATTCTCCACATCAAGCTCAGGCGCCAGCGCTGCTCCCTCCCCCGCAGTGGGGGGAGGGAAACACCGCGGAAACGACCGAAGCAGCGCTCAGACCTGCACCCGCCAGATGTCCTCGGCATATTCCCGCATCGCGCGGTCGGAGGAGAACCATGCCATCCGCGCGG
>CAZZZJ010000341.1:0-1727 GCA_964658355.1 Beijerinckiaceae bacterium | reverse complement strand
TCCTCGGCATATTCCCGCATCGCGCGGTCGGAGGAGAACCATGCCATCCGCGCGGTGTTGCGGATCGCCTTGGCCCACCAGCCCGCCTGATCCTTCCAGGCGGCGTCGATCTCGCGCTGGGCCCGCCAGTAATCGTCGAAGTCCACCGTGAGCAGATACTGGTCGCGGTGGCGCAGGTCGTCGGTGAGGGGACGGAAGCGGTTCGGCTCGTCCGGCGAGAACCGGCCCGAGGCGATCATGTCGAGGGCGGCCGCGAGGCGCGGCGACGCCTGGATCGCGTCGCGCGCGTAGTTGGGCTCGGCGATGCGCGCCTGCACGCCGGCCGCGTCGAGGCCGAAGATGAAGATGTTGTCCGCGCCGACATGGTCGCGGATCTCGATGTTGGCACCGTCGAGGGTGCCGACCGTGAGCGCGCCGTTGAGGGCGAGCTTCATGTTTCCGGTGCCCGAGGCTTCCATGCCGGCCGTGGAGATCTGCTCCGACAGGTCGGCCGCCGGGATGATCGCCTCGGCGAGGCTCACCGAGTAGTTCGGCAGGAACACGACCTTCAGCCGGCCGGCGACATCGGGGTCGTCGTTGACGGCCTTGGCCACGTCGAGCGCCAGCTTGATGATCAGCTTGGCCTGGCTGTAGCTCGGCGCCGCCTTGCCGCCGAAGATCTTGACGCGGGGCGTCCAGTCCTTGTGCGGCTCGGCCTTGATCGCCTGGTACAAGGCGACCGTCTCGATGACGTTGAGCAGCTGGCGCTTGTACTCGTGGATGCGCTTGATCTGCACGTCGAACAGAGCGGAGGGATCGACGTCGATCCCGGTCCGGTCGGCGATGATCGCGGCGAGCGCCTGCTTCCGGCTGAACCGCGCCGCCGCGTAGCGCTTCACGAAGGCCGGATCCTCGGCGAAGGCGTCGAGGCCGCGGAGCAGCCCGGGATCGTCGAGGACGCCCGGGCCGACGGCTTCGACCGCGAGCCGGGTCAGGCCGGGATTGGCGTTGTGCAGCCAGCGACGGAAGGTGATGCCGTTGGTCTTGTTGACGATCTTGTCGCCGTCGAGCGCATGCAGGTCGCGGAACACCGTCGAGCGCATCAGGTCGGTATGGAGCGCGGAGACGCCGTTCACCCGGCGCGCGCCGTGGAAGGCGAGGTGCCCCATCCGCACCCGCCGCCCCTGCGATTCATCGATGAGCGAGACCGAAGCGAGGTGGGCGGCGAAGTTCGTCTCCCCCTGTCGGCCTAGGCGGCCCTGCTCTTCCAGGTGCATCCAGTTGATCAGGTAGATGATCTGCATGTGGCGCGGCAGCAGCCGCTCCATCAGCTCCACCGGCCAGGTCTCGAGCGCTTCCGGCAGGAGGGTGTGGTTGGTGTAGTGCAGCGTGTTGGTGGTGACGTGCCACGCATCCTCCCACTGGAGGCCGTGATCCTCGAGCAGGATCCGCATCAGCTCCGGGACGGCGATCGCCGGATGCGTGTCGTTGAGCTGGATCGCGGCGTGGTCGTGCAGCGTGCGGACGTCGCCGCGCTCGGCCATGTGACGCCGGACGAGGTCCTGCAGCGAGGCGGAGGTGAAGAAGTATTCCTGGCGCAGGCGGAGTTCCTGGCCGGCGGTCGAGGAATCGCTCGGGTACAGCACCCGCGAGATCGCCTCGGCGCGCATCCGGGCCGAGACCGCACCGACATGGTCGCCGCCGTTGAACTGCGCGAGCTCGACCGGCGCCTCGCTCTCGGCCTTCCA
>CAZZZJ010000340.1:0-4378 GCA_964658355.1 Beijerinckiaceae bacterium | reverse complement strand
ACATCATCCTCAAGCTGCTCCAGGCCTCCGACTACAATGTCGAGCGGGCGCAGCGTGGCATCGTCTACATCGACGAGATCGACAAGATCTCGCGTAAGTCCGACAATCCGTCGATCACCCGCGACGTCTCGGGCGAGGGCGTGCAACAGGCACTCCTGAAGATCATGGAGGGCACCGTCGCCTCCGTGCCTCCGCAGGGCGGCCGTAAGCACCCGCAGCAGGAATTCCTGCAGGTCGACACGACCAACATCCTGTTCATCTGCGGCGGAGCGTTCGCGGGGCTGGAGCGGATCATCTCGGCGCGCGGCAAGGGCACCTCGATCGGTTTCGGCGCGACCGTGCAAGCCCCCGACGATCGACGCACCGGGGAAGTGTTCCGCTCGGTCGAGCCCGAGGACCTGCTGAAGTTCGGCTTGATCCCCGAGTTCGTCGGCCGCCTTCCGGTCCTGGCGACGCTGGAGGACCTGGACGAGGACGCCCTCAAGAAGATCCTGCAGGAGCCGAAGAACGCACTGGTCAAGCAGTACCAGCGTCTGTTCGAGATGGAGAACGTCGACCTGACCTTCCAGGACGAAGCGCTGTCGCTCGTTGCCCGCAAGGCGATCGAGCGCAAGACCGGTGCCCGCGGCCTGCGCTCCATCCTGGAGACGATCCTGCTCGACACGATGTACGACCTGCCGGGTCTCGACTCGGTGGAGCAGGTCGTGATCGGGCCCGAGGTGGTCGAGGGCAAGTCGCGCCCGCTGTTCATCCACGGCGACCGCAACAAGGAAGCGCCGGCAAGCGTCAGCGCCTGAGAGCGTAGGCGCTAAGTCCATGACGGGGCGAGCCGATCCCGGATCGGCCCGCGGCAGGTGGGCACCTTGAAACGGTGCTTCTGCAAGACCACCTCAGACTCAGCGCGGCGGCCGCTGCCTCCCTTCGAGGGGCGGTGCCGCGTCACCAGCCGCAAAGCTCCAGAAGACCTATTCCGACCCTCGCGGCCCGGTCGGCCCCTGGCAGGAAGCTTGCTCCGCATCGGAGGAGCGACCGCCCGGCGTCCCTCATGAGGAAGTCAACGATGACCCAATCGAAATCCCGCCAGCCGGTCGTTCCGGGCTCGACCGGCGCTTACGCCGTCCTGCCGCTCCGTGACATCGTGGTCTTCCCGCACATGATCGTGCCCCTCTTCGTGGGCCGCGAGAAATCGATCCGCGCGCTGGAGGAGGCGGTCAGGACCGACCGTCACATTCTTCTCGCCACCCAGATCAACGCCGGCGACGACGATCCGGCCACCGATGCAATCTATACGATCGGCACTCTCGCCTCCGTGCTTCAGCTTCTCAAGCTGCCCGATGGAACCGTGAAGGTTCTGGTCGAGGGCGGGGGGCGTGCCAAGATCACCGGATTCACCCGCTCGGACGAGTATTACGAGGCCGAGGCCGAGGCTCTGGTCGACGAGCTCGGCGATAAGGTCGAGGCCGAGGCACTCGCACGCTCGGTGCTCTCGGAGTTCGAGAACTACGTCAAGCTCAACAAGAAGATCTCGCCCGAGGTCGTCTCCGCCGTGACGCAGATCGAGGAGCCCTCGAAGCTGGCTGACACGATCGGATCGCACCTGCTCGTCAAGATCGCCGACAAGCAGGCGATCCTTGAGACGCCGACGGTGGCCGCACGCCTGGAGCGCGTGCTCTCGCTGATGGAGAGCGAGATCTCCGTTCTGCAGGTGGAGAAGCGGATCCGGACCCGCGTCAAGCGGCAGATGGAGAAGACCCAGCGGGAGTACTACCTCAACGAGCAGATGAAGGCGATTCAGAAAGAACTCGGCGACGAGGACGGTCGCGACGAGTTGGCCGAGCTCGAGGACAAGATCGAGAAGACCAAGTTCACGAAGGAAGCTCGCGAGAAGGCGTCCGCCGAGCTGAAGAAGCTGCGCCAGATGTCGCCGATGTCGGCCGAGGCGACGGTGGTGCGCAACTATCTCGACTGGATGCTCGGCATCCCGTGGAACAAGCGCTCGAAGATCAAGAAGGATCTGCTCGGCGCCCAGGTCCTGCTCGATGGCGACCATTTCGGACTGGAAAAGGTCAAGGAGCGTATCGTCGAGTATCTCGCCGTGCAGCAGCGGGCGAATAAGCTCACCGGGCCGATCCTCTGCCTTGTCGGGCCTCCCGGAGTCGGCAAGACCTCTCTCGGCAAGTCGATCGCTAAGGCGACGGGCCGCGAGTTCGTGCGGATGTCGCTCGGCGGCGTGCGTGACGAGGCCGAGATTCGCGGCCACCGCCGGACCTATATCGGCTCGATGCCGGGCAAGATCGTCCAGTCGATGCGTAAGGCTAAGACCTCGAACCCGCTCATCTTGCTCGACGAGATCGACAAGATGGGCATGGACTTCCGCGGCGATCCCTCGGCGGCCTTGCTCGAGGTGCTCGACCCCGAGCAGAACTCGACCTTCAACGATCATTACCTCGAGGTCGACTATGACCTGTCGAACGTCATGTTCGTGACCACGGCCAACACCCTCAACATCCCCGGCCCGCTGATGGACCGCATGGAGGTGATCCGCATCGCCGGATACACCGAGGAAGAAAAGGTCGAGATCGCGCGCAAGCACCTGATCCAGAACGCGCTGAAGAAGCACGGATTGGACAGCAAGGAGTGGGCGATTGACGACGAGGCGCTTCTGATGCTGGTCCGCCGCTATACGCGGGAAGCTGGCGTTCGCAACCTCGAGCGCGAGCTGTCGAACCTGATCCGCAAGGCGGTCAAGGAGATCCTGATCACCAAGGTGAAGAGCGTCGAGGTGGACGTTGAACGGCTGCAAGTCTTCCTCGGGCCGCCGAAATTCCGATACGGCGAGATCGACGCGGACGATCAGGTCGGCGTGGTCACCGGGCTGGCCTGGACCGAGGTCGGCGGCGAGCTGCTGACGATCGAGGGCGTCATGATGCCGGGCAAGGGCAAGATGACGGTCACGGGCAACCTCAAGGACGTGATGAAGGAGTCGATCTCGGCGGCGGCGAGCTACGTGCGCTCGCGGGCGATCGACTTCGGCATCGAGCCGCCGCTGTTCGAGCGTCGGGACATCCACGTTCACGTGCCGGAGGGGGCGACCCCGAAGGACGGGCCCTCCGCCGGCATCGCCATGGCGACCGCCATTGTCTCGACCTTCACCGGCATCCCGGTGCGCCGCGACATCGCCATGACGGGCGAGGTCACGCTCCGGGGACGAGTGCTGCCGATCGGCGGTCTGAAGGAAAAGCTGCTTGCTGCGCTCCGCGGCGGCATCAAGACGGTGCTGATCCCGGAAGAGAACGCCAAGGACATCGCCGAGGTGCCCGACAGCGTGAAGAACGGGATGGAGATCATCCCCGTTGCGATGATGGACCAGGTCCTGAAGCACGCCCTGGTGCGCCAGCCCGAGGCGATCGCATGGGAAGAAGTGATCCCGGTCAAGAAGGCCGCGCGGGACGAGGACGGCACCGCCTTCGTCGCGCACTGAACGTCGAAGGCGGACGAAAGGTCCCGGAGCGTCGCTCCGGGGCCTTTCGCTTGCATGGGCTTCCGCGATGGGCTCGCGCGAGAGGCGATCCATGCGCATCCTGCTGATCAACCCGAACACGACGCCGTCGGTGACCGAGAGCGTCGCCGCACATGTCCGGCGGATCGCCGGCCCCTCGGTCGCGATCGTGCCGGTGACCGGCCGCTTCGGGGCGCGCTACATTGCGAGTCGCGCCGCGGCGGCGATTGCCGGCCACGCGGCGCTCGACGCCTTCGCCGAGCACGGGGCAGGGTGCGACGCGGTCTACCTCGCCTGCTTTGGCGATCCGGGTCTGCTGGCGCTGCGCGAGATCGCATCCGTTGCCGTGGTCGGCATGGCCGAGGCCGCCTGCCGAGAGGCGGCTGCGGCGGGTCGGTTTTCCATCGTGACCGGCGGGACCGCTTGGCGGCCGATGTTGAGCGAGTTCGTCGCGCTGCTCGGTCTCTCGAACCAGCTCGGCGGCATCCGCGCGACGGCCGCTACCGGCGGCGAGATCCACCGCGACCCGGACGCAGCCCTGGCCGACCTGATCGCCGCCTGCCGCACCTGCGCCGACATCGACGGCGCCGACACCGTGATCCTCGGCGGCGCAGGCCTAGCCGGCCTCGCCGAGCGCATCCAGCCCTCGGTCTCCGTGCGCATCCTGTGCTCGGTCGAGGCGGGCACCCGCGCAGTCCTGGCCGCCGCGGCCGCCACTTCCGACCCGCCGTCGCGCCCCGCCGTGAGTGACAGCATCGGCTTGGCTCCGGCCCTCGCACGATTGCTGGCGGCCGGATAGAGCCCGCCCTTGCCTCGGCGCGGCAGCATGCCGTACCAAGCGGGCGCGGGCGGTTAGCTCAGTTGGTAGAGCGTCTCCTT
>CAZZZJ010000339.1:2028-4401 GCA_964658355.1 Beijerinckiaceae bacterium | reverse complement strand
TCCAGCGGCCCCAGAGCGGCGGCATGCCGAGCTCGAAATGGAAGCGGTAGAGGAAGTCCCCCCCGCGCGTGTCGCGCGCGGCGGTCGGGGCGCCGCTCGCGGGGTCGAGCAGGGCTTGATGGAACGGGCCCTCCAGGCTCTTCCACCAGGTCACGCCGATCGCCGGCTTCTCGGGCTTGGGCAGCTCGATGTACCAGCCGCCGGCATTGGGCATCGCCTTCTGCAGGAAGGCCGCGGCGAGATCGGCGGAGCGGGCCGGGTCGCTCGCGGTCGCCGTCAGTTCCGGCCGCATCCATTGCGAGATCTCGGGCCGGTAATAGCTCGCGGTGCCCGTGACGAAGACGGCGAACAGCACCCAGCCGACCACGAGGCCGGACCAGGCGTGCAACCACGCCATCGACTGGCGGAAGCCTCGCCTCATGCGGAACCGGCCGCGGAGAACCCACCTGCGAGCCAGAGCCCTCCGACGAGGAAAGCGCCGAGGGCGGCGACCGTCAACGCGGCACGCCCGAGGGTCCGCGCGGCGAAGACGTAGACGACCACCGCGACCATCACCGCGAAGCTCAGGAGCGTCGCCGTCGCCACGGCCTCCGAGCGCACGAGCGGCAGCGTGACGGCCAGCAGGGCCGTGAGCAGCGCCGCGACCGCGTAGCCGCCGACGACCGCGAGGACGACCCGCCCGGCGACCGCGAGGCGATAGGCCGGCTGGCGCCGTGCATCCATCCGAGCAGCCATCGGGCGCCTCCACGGGAACGTCGCGCCGCGGGGGCAGCGATCGGCGCCGGGCGTAGCAAGGCCCCGTGCGCCGGCGCAACCGCTATGTTTCAGAACCATTCCAGTTGACGCGCAACGGCTTAGCCGATCTTCGCGATGGGATTGCGGGACCATGCTCGCACGTGCACGTCGGCAAGGAAGTGAGCCGAAGGGGCGGGCAAGGCGGTGGGCAAGCAGGCCATGAGGATTGCTCCGTCGGCGCGCACGCCGCATGCAGGCATGGTCCAGGCCAGACATGCGAGATGCCGACCCCCGTGACCCAGTCCAAGACCGACGCGCCCCGTCCGCCGATCCGTTTCCGCGGCCGCTCGTTCATGGCGACCGTGCTCGCGCCGCTGCCGCCGGTGGAGGATTGGCTCGCCGACCTCGACGCCCTGCGCCAGCGCGCACCGGCTTTCTTCTCCGGCCGGCCGGTGATCCTCGACCTGACCGGCCTGCGCCTCGACCGCGACGATCTGACCGGGCTCGTGAACGCGCTCGCGGCGCGCGCGATCGCGATCTACGGGATCGAGGGCGCCCCGCCGGCGATCCTCGGGCCGGGCCTGCCGCCGGCCCTGGCCGGGGGACGGCCGGCCGGAGAGATCGAAATCCCGGACGCCGAGGCGCCCTCCCCTGAGGCGGCGGTGCCGGCGCCAACCGTGCAGGCTGCCGCGGTCTCGCTGATCCTCGACGCGCCGGTGCGGTCCGGCCAGACGATCCTGCATCTCGAAGGCGACGTGACGGTGATGGGCGCCGTCGCGTCCGGCGCCGAAGTCATCGCCGGCGGCTCGATCCACGTCTATGGGGCGCTGCGCGGCCGGGCGATCGCGGGCGCGGCGGGAAATCCGAATGCCCGGATCTGGTGCCGGAAATTCGAACCCGAGCTGATCGCCATCGACGGCCTGTACAAGGCCGCGGACGATCTCGAGGCGAGCTTCACCGGCCAGCCCGTCGAGGTTCGGCTCGTCGAGGATGCCATCCGCCTGGCGCTGCTGGAGCGTGGCTGACGCCGCGTCACAGGATACCGGCATGCGCGTGCCAAAGGATCCAAAGCTTTAACCGTTCGGTAACCATATCCGCCGTCAATGATCCGGTAAGGAATCGTTGACCCGTGAAAACACAGATCCTTCCGGACCCCGACCGTCCCGCTTCGGCACCCGCCGAAAATCCCGTTTCCGCGGAAACGGTTGTGGCGGCCGCCGCCACCGAATCGTCCGCGCCCGAGCCGGCCAAGACGGCCTCGGACCCGGCAAGACCTGCCGCCCGGCGCGCTTTGGCCTTCCGGGGCCGTGCGTTCAAGGCGATGGCGTTGAAGCCCGAGCCGCCGCTCGCCGACTGGCTGGCGGACCTCGATGCGGCGCTCAAGCGCTCGCCGACGCTGTTCGACGGGCGCGCGATCATCCTCGATCTCGGTGCTCTGCGCCCGGACCACGCGGCGTTGCAGGCCCTCGTCGCCGACCTCGTCGGACGGCGGGTGCGAATCCTCGGCTTCGAAGGCGTCGAGAGCATCGCGCCGGGCCTGCCGCCGCTGTTGATCGGCGGCCGGCCGGCGACCCAACTCGACCTGCCCGATTCGAGCCTGCCGAAGGTGCCCGACGAGCCGGTCTCGACCTCGATCAC
>CAZZZJ010000339.1:0-1928 GCA_964658355.1 Beijerinckiaceae bacterium | reverse complement strand
TGCCCGATTCGAGCCTGCCGAAGGTGCCCGACGAGCCGGTCTCGACCTCGATCACCATCGAGGGCTCGGTCCGCTCCGGGCAGACGGTGGTGCATCCGACCGGGGACGTGACGGTGATGGGCTCGGTCTCGTCCGGTGCCGAGATCCTCGCGGGCGGATCGATCCACATCTACGGGGCGCTCCGCGGCCGGGCGATCGCCGGCGCCGCCCGCAACCCGCGGGCGCGGATCTACTGCCGCAAGTTCCAACCCGAACTTCTCGGAATCGATCGCCTCGTCCGCACGGCCGAGGACATCGGAATGCAGCTGCACGGCAAACCCGCCCAGATTTGGCTCGACGGCGGCGCGATCCGCATGGCGAGCCTGGACTGAACTTCGAAATCTCTGAACTCGATCCGATCATCTCAGATCAAGGAGCGACACGCGTGGCAAAGGTACTGGTCGTCACATCGGGCAAGGGCGGCGTCGGCAAGACGACGACCACGGCGGCACTCGGTGCCGCGATCGCGCAGGGCGGACAAAGCGTCTGCGTCGTCGATTTCGACGTCGGCCTGCGCAACCTCGACCTCGTCATGGGCGCCGAGCGCCGGGTCGTCTACGACCTGATCAACGTGGTCAACGGCGATGCCAAGCTGAACCAGGCGGTGATCCGGGACAAGCGCCTGGAGACCCTGCACCTGCTGCCGGCCTCGCAGACCCGCGACAAGGATGCGCTCACCGACGAGGGCGTCGCCCGCGTCATGGAAGAGCTCCGCGAAAAGTTCGATTGGGTGATCTGCGATTCGCCCGCCGGCATCGAGCGCGGCGCCCAGCTCGCCATGCGCCACGCCGACCTCGCGGTGGTGGTGACCAACCCGGAAGTCTCCTCGGTGCGCGACTCCGATCGCATCATCGGCCTGCTCGACTCGAAGACGATCAAGGCCGAGCGCGGCGAGAACATGGACAAGCACCTGATCCTCACCCGCTACGACCCCGCCCGGGCCGACCGCGGCGACATGCTGAAGGTCGAGGACGTGCTGGAGATCCTTTCGATCCCGCTGCTCGCGATCATCCCCGAGAGCCAGGAGGTCCTGCGCGCCTCGAACGTCGGCTGCCCGGTGACTCTCAACAACCCGCTTTGCGCGCCGGCTCGCGCCTACAGCGACGCCGTGCGCCGGCTCAAGGGCGAGACGCTGCCGATGACGATGCCGTCGGACCGCAAGTCCTTCCTCGACAAGCTGTTCCTGCGGAGGGCGGCATGACCCTTCTCGGTCTCTTCAACAAGCGCGCCTCCGGTTCCGTCGCCCGAGAGCGCCTGCAGCTGATCCTCGCCCATGAGCGCTCCGAGACCGGCCAGCCCGACCTCGTGATCACCCTGCGCGAGGAAATCCTGGCGGTCATCGCCAAGCATGTCTCGGTGGAGCGCGACAAGGTGAAGATCACCCTGGAGCGCGGAGAGGGCGTCTCGACTCTCGGGCTCGACATCGAGCTCCCGCTGGCGGCGGCGAAGGCACGAACGGAGGGCAAGCCCGAAAGGGCGGCTCCGGAGAAGCGGAAGCAGGCGGCCTGAATGGCCGCTGGTCCCAAGTGACGCGCCCGCGAATCGTGTGATTCGCGGGCGTTCCGCGTTTGCGATCGAAAACCCGGATGCCGACGCCACGTCGCGAATCGGTGACGGAACGAACGAGGCCGCGCGGCATTCCTAGGCACCCCTTTCGGGTTGTGGAGATTGCAATGCGTCGTCTGATCCTGGCCTCTTTGGTCGCCCTCACCTTTTCCGGCGCTGCCTTCGCCGTCGAGAAGCAGACCACCCCGACCACGGCCGCGAAGTTCGTGCCCGTCCCGCAGGACGCGGTGCTCAGCTACAATCTGATCGGCCTCAACGTGATGGACGGCTCGAACAACACCGTCGGCGAGATCAAGGACCTCGCCTTCGAGCACGGCAAGCTC
>CAZZZJ010000338.1:0-4411 GCA_964658355.1 Beijerinckiaceae bacterium | reverse complement strand
CGGCAGATCGTCGAGGCCGCGACCCGCTTCTTCGCCGAGCAGGGCTTCGCCGGGCAGACCCGCGAGCTCGCCGCGCGGATGAGCATCACCCATTCGGCGATCTTCCGCTACTTCCCGACCAAGGAAGCGCTGATCGAGCGGGTCTACGACCGGGTCTTCGTCGCGCGCTGGAACCCGGATTGGGGGCCGATGGTGCAGGACCGGACCCGGCCGGTGGAGGCGCGGCTGGTGCAATTCTACCGCGAATACGCCGCGCGGATCTTCGATTACGAGTGGGTGCGGATCTTCGTCTTCGCGGGCCTGCGCTCGGTCGACATCACCCCGCGCTACCTCGCCATCGTCCGCGAGGCCCTGATCCTGCCGGTCTGCGCGGAGCTGCGGGCCGAGTTCGGCCTGGACCCGCCGGACAGGCTGGCGATCCAGGAGCGGGAGATCGAGGCGGTCTGGGCGCTGCACGGCAAGGTGTTCTACATGGCGGTGCGGAAGTACGTGTACAACCTGCCGACGCCGGAGGATGTCGGACCGATCCTCGCCGACGACGTGTTCGTGTTCATGCGCGGCGCACCGGCCCTGTTCCGCGCGATCCATGCTGAAGCCCGGGGGGCTCGAGGGCCGGTCGCTGTCGAGCGCGGGCTGATCGGGGCGGAGACGTCTCGACGCGTTCGTCGTCCCCTCGCAGGGGGAGCGTGAGAAACACCCCGCCTCACACGAAATCCGACCGGTCCCGATGGCAGGCGACCGCATGCTCCGGCCCGATCGGGCGCGGCAGCGGCAGGTCCGTCCGGCAGACGGCGATCGCCGCGGGGCAGCGCGGGTGGAACGGGCAGCCGGGCGGAGGCGCGAGCGGCGAGGGCGGCTCGCCGGGCAGCGCCTGGAACCGGCGCTTCCTGGGCACGAGCTTCGGCGTCTGGGCGAGAAGGCTGATCGTGTAGGGGTGGGCGGGTGCGGAGAACAGGGCCTCGGCCGGTGCCGTCTCGACGAGGCGGCCGAGATACATCACGGCGACCCGCGAGGCGATGTGCTCGATCACCCCGAGATCGTGGCTGACGAACAGGTAGGTCAGGCCGAGGTCGCGGCGCAGGTCGAGGAACAGGTTCAGCACCTGCGCCTGGATCGAGACGTCGAGCGCCGCCACCGATTCGTCGCAGACCAGCATCCGCGGCCTCACCGCGAGCGCGCGGGCGATGCCGATGCGGGCGCGCTGACCGCCGGAGAACTGGTGCGGATAGCGCGCCATCGCATCCGCCCCGAGGCTGACGCGGGCCAGCTGCTCGGCCACGTAGGCGCGCTGGTCCCTGCCTGCGACGAGACCGTGGGTGACGGGAGCCTCGCCGACGATGTCGAGCACCCGCAGGCGCGGGTTGAGCGAGGCGGTGGCGTCCTGGAAGATCATCTGGACGCCGAGCGCGGCCTTGCGGCGCTCCCCCGCATCGAGGCCTGCCAGATCATGCCCGTCCTGCAGCACGCGACCCCGGCTCGGGGCGTGCAGACCGGCGGCCAGACGCGCCAGGGTGGATTTTCCGCAGCCGGATTCGCCGACGAGCCCGACCACCTCGCCGGCCGCGATCGTCAGGTCCACGTCGGTGACGGCCTGCACTGCGCTCGGCGGCCGGTGCTCGCCGAGCAGCCCCGCCAGGCGGGCCGCCCACGACGGGCGCGTTCCGAACCGCTTCGAGACGCCTTCGAGGCTGATGAGAGGTTTCACGTGAAACGTGCCGGCTGGCGGGGATGGCGGCAGAGCGCGAAGCGGTCGGGATCGGCCCGCACGGTCGGCGGCGGCTCGGCGCAATCGGGCGTGGCCGAGGAACAGCGCGGCGCGAAGGCGCAGCCCGGCGGGCGATCGACCAGCGAGGGCGCCATGCCGGGGATCTGCGCCAGCGGTACGCCGCGCGCGTTGCGGCTCGGGGCGGAGGCGATCAGCCCGGCGCTGTAGGGATGCAGGGGCGCCTCGATCACCGCGTCCACGGGGCCGCCCTCGACGATGCGGCCGGCATACATCACGCAGAGCCGGTCGGCGAGGCCGGCCACCACCGCGAGGTCGTGGGTGATCCAGATCAGGGCGGTGCCCATCTCGGCGCAGAGCCCCTGCGCTTCCGCCAGGATCTGGGCCTGGATCGTCACGTCGAGCGCCGTCGTCGGCTCGTCGGCGATGAGCAGCGCCGGCGCGTGCAGCAGCGCGATGGCGATGGCGATGCGCTGGCGCATTCCGCCGGACAGCTGGTGCGGATAGGCGCGCAGGCGCTCGTCGGGCGCGGGGATCCCGACCTTCACCAGCGCCTCCCGCGCCCGGGCCCGCGCGGCGGCCGCGCCGACCCGCTCGTGCGCGACGATGGCCTCGACGATCTGTGTCTCGACCCGCAGAACCGGGTTGAGGGTGGTCATCGGATCCTGGAAGATCATCGCCATGCGCCTTCCGCGCAACGGGCGGAGTTCGGACTCCGGCAGCCCGGCGAGGTCGCGGCCCTCGAACAGGATGCGTCCGCCCGACACCCGCCCGGGCGTCTCGATCAGCCCCATCAGTGCGAGGCCCGTCACCGACTTGCCCGAGCCGGATTCGCCGACGAGGCCCAGCACCTCGCCGCGGTTCACGGTGAGGCTCACCCGGTCGACGGCGACGTGCGCGCGGCCGCCGGCCTTGAAGCTCACGGTGAGATCCTCGAGGGCGAGGACGGGATCAGGCATCAGATGCCTCCACGTCCGATCCCTCCCTCCGCTGGGGGGCGGGGATACGCGATGTCGCCGGTTGCACTTTCGAGCTTGGCTGCGCGGTCCCGAACGCCATCAATCCGAGAACCTCGGATTCAGCACGTCGCGCAGCCGGTCGCCGACGAGGTTGATCGCCACGATGACCGTCACCAGGGCGAGCCCCGGAAAGGTCGAGATCCAGTACTTGCCCGAGAGGAGGTAGTCGTAGCCGTTCTTGATCAGCAGACCGAGGGACGGCTCGGTCACCGGCACGCCGACGCCGAGGAAGGACAGCGTGGCTTCGAGGGCGATGGCGTGGGCGACCTGCATGGTGGCGACCACGATCACCGGCGGCAGGCAGTTCGGCAGCAGGTGGCGGAAGATCAGGCTGCGGCGCGGCAGCGCCAGGGCCCGCGCCGCCTCCATGTATTCGCGGCGCCGCTCGACCAGCGCGGTCGCGCGGATGGCGCGGGCATAATAGGCCCATTGCACGGCGATGAGCGCGATCACCACCTTGTCCACTCCGCGCCCGAAGGCGGCGAGCAGCACCAGCGCGATCAGGATCGCCGGGAAGGAGAGCTGGAGGTCGGCGAGCCGCATCAGCAGGGCGTCGACCCGGCCGCCGGCATTGGCCGCGAGCACGCCGACGATGGAGCCGAGCGTCGCCGCGACCGCGGTCGCCGAGAGGCTGACGAGGAGCGAGACGCGAAGCCCGTAGACGATGGCCGAGAGCATGTCGCGCCCCTGCGCGTCGGTGCCGAGCGCATAGAGCATCCCGGCGAAGCTGCGGCTGCCGGGCGGCAGCGTGCCGTCCATCACGTCGAGGTTGGCGAGGTCGTAGGGATCCTGCGGCACGATCCAGGGGGCGAGGCATGCGGCGAGGATCGTCAGAACGAGGATCGCGAAACCCAGGGCCGCGCCGGGACTGCGGAAGAAGGCCCGGACATGCGTGCGCCAGACCGGCTCGGCGACCGTCGCCGACGCGATGGGAGCGGGCGGTCCACCGGCGGCGGGCAGGGCTTCCGTGACGCTCACGCCGCCTCCGACAGGCGAACCCGCGGATCGAGGCCCGCATAGATCAGGTCGACGATCAGGTTGATGACCACGAACAGGCACACCGTCAGCATCAGGTAGGCGACGATCACCGGGCGGTCGAGGCGGTTGATCGAGTCGATCAGGAGCTTGCCGATGCCGGGCCACGCGAACACCGTCTCGGTGACGACGGCGAACGCGATCATCGATCCGAATTCCAGGCCGATCACCGTGACGACGGGAAGCAGGATGTTCTTCAGCACGTGCACCCCGACGATGCGGGCCGGCGACAGCCCTTTGGCGCGGGCGAAGCGCACGTAATCCTGCAGCATCGCCTCGCGCGTGCCGGCGCGCGCCAGGCGGATCACCACCGCGAGCTTGAACAATGCGAGGTTGCAGGCCGGCAGGACGAGGTGGCGCAGGCCGTCGAGCGTCAGAAGCCCGGTCTCGATGCCGAGCACGTTCACGGTCTCGCCGCGCCCGCCCGCCGGGAACCAGCCGAGCGTCACGGCGAAGACCAGGACCAGCATCAGCCCCTGCCAGAAGTTCGGCAGCGAGAAGGCCAGGATCGAACCGGTCATGATCGTCCGGCCCGAGGCCGCATTCGGCCTCAGGCCGGCCCAGAGCCCGAGCGGCAGGCCGACCACCACGGCGAGCACCAGGGCGGTGAGCGCCAGCTCGAGGGTCGCCGGCA
>CAZZZJ010000337.1:0-4423 GCA_964658355.1 Beijerinckiaceae bacterium | reverse complement strand
GCACCGCCGGAATGCCCTTGAGCGGAGGTTGAGTATGAGCGTCGTCCGGCGGTTTCTCGTGGCACCGGCCCTGGTGCGTCTGATCCGCAAGGAGCGCGGCGGGGCTCGGATCACCGAAGGCTATTTCGCGCCGCAGGGTGGCCGGACCTCGTTCGTCCGCGTCGACGGGCAGCAATGCCACTTGGTCCTCATCACGAAGGATGCGCAGGGTGTGACCGCCGAGGAGCGGACCGATGTCCCGCGTGCTCACGGGGATGCGCTGCTCGATGTCTGTTCCGGCAAGGCCGCCTACGACCGGACGGCGTTGTCACTCGGCACGAGGGAAGCGGTGATCGACCGCTATGTCAGCCCGGGCAGCCTCGACCTGGTCAGCATCACGTTCGAGGAGGCCGGTGAAGCGGCCGCTTTCGCGGCGCCCCCGTGGTTCGGCAGCGATGTCACCGACGATGCCGCCTACGATCGCCAAGCCCTGGCCCTCCAGGGCATCCCGGCGACGGGCGAGATCGGCCTGAGCAACGCGGCGTTGGATTCCGTTCTCGATCTGATCGAGCCGCGTTTCGGATTCGGCCGCTACGGCGCCGCCGGCCGGGCGGGCGAGAAAGCGGGCGAGAAGGATGGTGTGGTCGACGCGCTGCGCCGTATCGCGGGGTCCGGTTTGCCAGCGAGCGCGCCGGCCGTCGCCGCCGCCACGCCCTTCGTCGAGGCGCCGCCGGCGGCGCCGGAGCCGCATGCTGCCGAGGCGGCAGCGCCCGAGCCGGAATCGGCAGCGCCGCATGTCCACGCTGCCGCATCGGCGCCCGCCGCCGAACCGGCGACTGCCGCGGAGGCGCCTGCACCGGACGCCCGGATCGACGACGTCATCGAGAGCCTCTCGCAGGCGCTCGGTGCCGCGATCCAGCAGCCACACGACTCCGCTGCCGAAGACCCGGCCTCGACCTTCGAACGCTGGACCGTCCGGCCCCGTCGCACGCAGCAGACCTGATCGCTCGGCGCGCGCGATCCGGATAGAGAACAGAAGAAGGCCCGCCACTGCTCGCAGCGGCGGGCCTTCTTGTGTTCGAGGCGCTTCTTTCGCCTCAGTTCCGGATGACGACGCTCGCACCGCCGAAGGTGCGGGCGAGGCTGAACAGCTGGCTGGCGTGCCCGGGGGCGAGGCGGATGCAGCCGTGGCTTGCGCGGCGGCCGAGTTGGCCGACCGAATAGGTGCCGTGGATCGCGTAACCGCCGCGGAAGAACATCGCGTGCGGCATCGGCGAGCCGTGATACTTGTGCGACCGCCACATCGGTGCCATCAGCCCGACCCGGAAAGTGCCATTCGGGGTCGCATAGCCGCTTCGGGCAGTGGAAACCGGCCAATCGTGCGAGAGGGCGCCGTTGACGTAGACGCGCATGCGCTGGCGCGACTGGTCGATCTGAGCCACGATGCCGGCACAGGCCGGGACGGTGAAGGCAAGGACGAGAAGGCTGCCGGCGGCGGTGCGGGCGGTTCGGACGAAAGGCACGACGGAACTCCGGCAATCGGGGATTGCAGCCAATGGACCATCATGTCCGGCGTCGTCTTCGACGCGACTGCGATTACCTCAGTGCCGGCTGTACTCTGCCGCGAAAAGGCCGTTTTCCTTTTAGGAACAGGTTTTTGTCACATGTTGATCGGGTAGAAATACTCACCCGCCGTTGAGGCGCGGCAACAACTTCGCTAGCCTTCGGCAAAACGGGAGGGTGCACGGCTACCGTGCATGGGCATGATCATGGCGCAAGCGATGCACGGTTCGACGAGTGCTGGGGTGGCCGCGGAGGCGGCACCATCGGAGCCCTGGTACAAGGTGCTCTACATCCAGGTCCTGATCGCGATCGCGCTCGGCATTCTGCTCGGCTATGTCAGCCCTGATTGGGGCAAGTCGATGAAATGGCTCGGCGATGGCTTCATCGCCCTGATCAAGATGATGATCGCGCCGATCATCTTTTGTACGATCGTGCACGGCATCGCCTCGATCGGCGACCTCAAGAAGGTCGGTCGGGTCGGACTCAAGGCGCTGATCTACTTCGAGGTCGTGTCGAGTTTTGCACTGCTGATCGGCATCATCGTCGGAGAGGTGATCCGGCCCGGCGCCGGGTTCGGCGCGGATCTGTCCAAGCTCGATGCGAAGGCGGTCGAGGGTTACGCAAGCAAGGCGGCCAACGATTCCACCATCGCGCACATCCTCGGCCTGATCCCCAAGAGCTTCTTCGATGCCCTGGCCACCGGCGACCTGCTGCAGGTCCTGCTGATCTCGATCCTCACTGGCTGCGTGCTGACCGGGATGGGCGCGAAGGGCGAGGCGATCACCCACGGGATCGACGCCGCGGGGCAGGTGTTCTTCCGCATCATCGGCCTGATCGTGAAGCTGGCTCCGATCGGCGCCTTCGGTGCGATGGCCTTCACCGTCGGCCAGTACGGCATCGGCAAGGTGATCGACCTCGCCTGGCTGGTCGGCACGTTCTACACCACGTCCGTGCTGTTCGTCGTCGTGGTGCTCGGCGGGATCGCGGCCTTCTGCGGTTTCTCGATCTTCCGGTTCCTCGCCTACATCAAGGACGAGTTATTGATCGTGCTCGGCACCTCCTCGTCGGAGACGGTGCTGCCGCACATGATGACCAAGATGCGGCGGCTCGGGGCGTCCGATTCCGTCGTCGGCCTCGTGATCCCGACCGGCTACTCGTTCAATCTCGACGGCACCAACATCTACATGACGCTCACCACGCTGTTCCTGGCGCAGGCGGTGGGCGCGGACCTGACGTTCGGGCAGTACGCCACCATCTTTCTGGTCGCCATGCTGACCTCGAAGGGCGCCTCCGGCGTCACGGGCGCGGGCTTCATCACTCTGGCCGCGACTCTCGCCGCCATCCCGGGCACCCCGGTCCCGGTCGCGGCGATGACGCTGGTGCTGGGCGTCGATAAGTTCATGTCGGAGTGCCGTGCGCTCACCAACCTGATCGGCAACGGCGTCGCGACGATCGTCGTCTCGCGTTGGGAGGGCGAGCTCGACGTGGCCAAGCTCAATCAGGTGATGGCGCACCCGATCTCGATCGGAACGCACATCTCCGACGAGACGCCCGAGCCGATGGCGGTCGATAGCGGCAACGCCGCGCCGAAAGTCGCAGCCGCCGAGTGAGTGGACCCGGACGCGACGCGGCCTTCCGCATCGGCATCGACCTCGGAGGTACCAAGATCGCCGGCATCCTGCTCGATGCCGGCGGTCTCGTGCTGTCGCAGGCTCGCGTTCCGACCCCCAGGAACGATTACGCCGGCACCGTAAGGATGGTCGCGAACCTCGTGTCACGGATGGAGTCGGAGGCCGGCGGCTCGGGCACGGTCGGCATCGGCATGCCGGGCGCGATCTCCCCGGCGACCGGACTCGTGAAGAACGCCAACTCTCATTGGCTCAACGGGCGCCCCTTCGCCGTGGATCTGGAAGCAGCGCTCGGGCGCCCCGTCCGCATCGAGAACGATGCGAACTGCCTCGCCGTGTCCGAGGCCGTCGACGGCGCCGGTGCCGGCGCGAAGCTGGTCTGGGCCGTGATCCTCGGAACCGGCGTCGGCTCCGGCATCGCCTTCGAGGGCCGACCGGTCGGCGGCCGCGACCGCATCGCCGGGGAATGGGGCCACAACCCGCTGCCGCGCCCGCGCGACGACGAACGGCCCGGGCCGGCCTGCTATTGCGGGCGAAACGGCTGCATCGAAACCTGGGTGTCGGGTCCGGGCCTCGCCGCCGACCATGCCCGCCGCACCGGTCTCGCGCGCAGCGGCGAGGCTGTCGTGGCGGCTCTGCGCGAAGGCGACCCGGCAGCGGAGGCCACGTTCCTCGCCTATCTCGATCGGCTCGGGCGCAGCGTGGCCCACGTGGTGAACATCCTCGATCCCGATGTGATCGTGATCGGCGGCGGCCTTTCGCGTGTTCCGGAACTGATCGAAGGCCTGCCGGCGGCGACCGCACCGCACGTCTTCTCGGACCGCTTCGACACGCCGATCCGGCAAAGCCTGCACGGCGACGCCTCGGGCGTGCGTGGGGCCGCGTGGCTGTGGAACCCGGATCAGTAGATGCCGCGGACCCGCTCCGCCGCGGCGGCCAGGGCGTGCGTCAATTCCGCTGCGCCGGTCTCGCGCGCGAGCGAGGCAGCCTGCCCCGACCAGAGCGGGGTGAAGTCGGCCGAACCTGCCGCTTCCGCCGCGGCCCGAAGCGGCTGCAGCGCGACCGCGGCCCGCGGGAAGTGCGGCGCCTCGGGGGCGAGAGGGCCGAGTTCGCGGAGCGCCCGGTTGACGAAGCCCCTTGCCGGCCGACCGGTGAAGACGTTCGTCAACGCCGTCTCGGTGTCGGCCGCCCCAATCAGGGCGGCCCGATGAAGCTCCGAGATCCCGGCTTCCGGGCAGAGCAGGTAGGCGGTG